>DASVMA010000001.1:0-1985 GCA_036384595.1 Cellulomonas sp.
GCCGATGAGGAAGTTGGCGAGCATGGCAGCCTTCCGCAGGGGTCTCAGGAGTGACGAGTGAGGCTCGGCTAAGTGAGGACTGCCTTACCTAAGGTCGACTGTACGGCATGGTCGCTGCAGCGAGCGAGACCGTCCCCGACCCGTTCGCTGTGAGGGTCGTCACAGCAGCCGGTGGCTCACGCGACGGGGGCTGAGCCCTCCACCTGAGCACGCAGGCCGGGCCATGCCGCGGCGAACGCCGTCAGCAACGGGCGGTCGGTGACGGCGTGGGTCGCCACCCAGGCGATCTCGAGGCTCTCGGCGTCGGTCGGACGGGGGTCGAGCGGGCCGACGGCCTCGGCACGGACGGTCGTGTAGCTCCAGGTGCCGTGGTCGAGCACCTGGGTGCCGAGCACCAGCACAGACCCCGGCTCGATGCCCGCCTCCTCGCCGGCCTCCCGCAGCGCGGCGTCGACCGCAGACTCGCCCGGTGCCCTCGCTCCGCCGGGGATGCCCCACGTGCCACCCTGGTCGCTCCACAGCGCCCGGTGCTGCAGCACGACGTCCCAGCCGCGCCCCGCGGGCGAGCGCCGCGCCAGGAGGAGGCCCGCCGCTCCGTGCAGACCCCAGTGGCGGCGGCCGCACGCGCACTCGACCCAGCCGTCGCCTGGTGACGGGTGTCGCGGGGCACCCAGGGGCGCTGACGGCATGCTCAGACGACGATGTCGCAGATCGCAGTCCCCGCGCCCACGCTCGAGCCCACCGCGGCGACGAGACCCGTGACGCGGCCCGCGCGGTGGGCGAGCAGCGGCTGCTCCATCTTCATGGCCTCGAGGACGACGATGAGGTCGCCCTCGGCCACCTCCGCGCCGTCGACGACGGCAACCTTGACGATCGTGCCCTGCATGGGCGACGAAAGCGTCGCGCCGTTCGTGGAGGCGACCGAGCGCACGGGGGTGCGGCGCACGGGGCGACGAGCCTGGACGCCCGGGCGTCCGCGGCCGAAGCCGAGCGCGGCCGGGAGCACGACCTCGAGCCGCTTGCCGCCGACCTCGACGATGACCCGCTCGAGTGCGATCGGCTCGTCCTCGTCCTCGTCGGCGACGTCCCCGGGGCCGGCCGAGCCCGCGGTGGGCTCGTACGTCGGTGCGACGAGCGACGCGAGCCGGTCGGAGAACTCCGTCTCGATCCACAGGGTGTGCACGCGGAACGGCTCGGCCGGGTCGACCGGCACGAAGTCGGGCTCGTCGAGCACCGCACGGTGGAACGGCATGACGGTCGGGATCCCCTCGACCTCGAGCTCGGCGAGAGCGCGCCGGGCCCGCTCGACCGCCTGCGCACGCGTCGCGCCCGTGACGATCACCTTCGCGAGCATCGAGTCGAACAGCCCCGAGACGGTGTCGCCCTCGACGACGCCCGAGTCGACCCGCACGCCGGGCCCGGCGGGGAACCGCAGGCGCGTGATGCGTCCCGGCGCCGGCAGGAAGCCCGCGGCCGGGTCCTCGCCGTTGATCCGGAACTCGAACGAGTGGCCCCGCGTGGTGACGTGGTCGTAGCCGAGCGGCTCACCCGCTGCGATCCGCAGCTGCTCACGCACGAGGTCGATCCCGCTGACCTCCTCGGTCACCGGGTGCTCGACCTGCAGCCGCGTGTTGACCTCGAGGAAGGAGATGGTCCCGTCGGCGCCGACGAGGAACTCGCACGTACCCGCTCCGACGTACCCGGCCTCCCGCAGGATCGCGACGGACGAGGCCACGAGCTCGGCGTTCTGCGCGTCGGTGAGGAAAGGCGCGGGCGCCTCCTCGACGAGCTTCTGGTGGCGGCGCTGGAGCGAGCAGTCGCGCGTCGAGACGACGACGACCGTGCCGTGCGCGTCCGCGAGGCACTGCGTCTCGACGTGACGCGGCCGGTCCAGGAACCGCTCGACGAAGCACTCGCCGCGACCGAACGCCGCGGTAGCCTCGCGGACCGCCGACTCGAACTGCTCGTCGATCTCGTCGAACGTG
>DASVMA010000002.1:0-1959 GCA_036384595.1 Cellulomonas sp.
GGCCGAGCTGCTGGCCCTCGCGCAGTGCCGTGATGCCGCTCGGCGCGCCGCCACCTGAACCTGCGCGCAGGCTCGCTGCGCCCGCACGGTAGCGTCGCGGCGAGGTCGATCGAAGGAGATGCTCCATGGCAAGGCTCGAAGTCGACGTGCAGCTGCGGTGGTCCGACATGGACGCGTACGCGCACGTCAACAACGTGGAGATGCTGCGGCTTCTCGAGGAGGCCCGGATCGAGGCGTTCTGGAGCCACCCGGCCGCGCCGGACGGCACGCCCGTCGACGGTGCGTGGCCGACGGCCGTCCTCGATGCCGGCCCGGGTGCTGCGCTGTCGACGCTCGTCGCGCGGCAGGAGATCGAGTACCTCCGACCGCTCGGGTACCGCCGCGCACCCGTGGTCGTCGAGCTGTGGATCGGGCACCTGGGGTCCGCGAGCCTCGACGTCTGCTACGAGGTCAGGGACGCCCCATCGGCCGACGGCGGCACGGTGTACGCGCGCGCCATCACGACGCTCGTGCTCGTGGGCGCGTCGGGCGCGCCGACGCGCATCGGGAGAGACGTCCGCGCGGCGTGGGAGCCGTACGTGGAGGCCCCCGTCGAGCTTCGCCGCCGGCGCTGAGCCGCCTGAGCCGCCTGAGCTGCCGAGCGGGCCGCGGCGAGCCGCTCAGCGATCAGTGCGTGCGCCTTCGACCGTCGCGGCGGCCTGCGCGATGCCGCGCTGCATCCCCCCGAACACGACGCCGTGGAACGGGTAGACCGCCCACCAGTACAGCTGGCCCGCGAGGCCGTGCGGGTGGAACAGCGCCCGCTGGGCGAAGACCGTGTGCCGGTCGTCGGGCCCCGGCTCGACCCGCAGCTCGAGCCACGCGAGCCCCGGCAGCCGCATCTCGGCACGCAGGCGCAGCAGGCGTCCGGGCACGACCTCCTCGACCCGCCAGAAGTCGACGGCGTCGTCGACGAGCAGGTGACCTTGGACGCGCCGGCCGCGCCGCAGACCGGGGCCCCCGACGACACGGTCGAGCAGCCCCCGCACCTGCCACGCGAGTCCCCACGAGTACCAGCCGCGCTCCCCGCCGACGGACTCGATGACGCGCCACAGCGCCTCGGGGGAGGCGTCGACGGTGACCCGCCGTTCGTCGACGTACAGCGAGCCGCCCGCCCAGTCCGGGTCGCTGGGCAGCGGGTCGCTCGGGGCGCCCGGGACGGACGCCGACGACCATCGCGTCG
Organism: Cellulomonas sp.; assembly: GCA_036384595.1. Classification (GTDB taxonomy): domain Bacteria; phylum Actinomycetota; class Actinomycetes; order Actinomycetales; family Cellulomonadaceae; genus Cellulomonas_A. Next base: position 1,223 of record DASVMA010000002.1, read on the forward strand.
TCACGTCGGCGTCCTGGACGCGCCGTAGTGCGAGGCGCACCGCACGGTCGAAGCCGATCAGCCCTCCCGGCGGGTCCGGGACGAGCTGAGCGATGTCGTGCTCCTTGCAGATCACCTCGTGGACGAGCGACTCGACGAGGGGTCGGGCGAGGCCGGCGGGCACGGGCGTGACGAGGGAGACCCACAGGCTCGACAGCCGCGGGGTGAGGACGCCGACCCCGACGATCAGCCGCCGGGGGAGCCCCGCGAGCGCCGCATACCGCTGCATCATCTCCCGGTACGTCAGCACGTCGGGACCCCCGATGTCGAAGCCGCGGCTCACGTCGGGCGGCATCGCTGCCGACCCGACGAGGTAGCGCAGGACGTCGCGGATGGCGATCGGCTGGATCCGGTTCTCGACCCAGCGTGGGACGGTCATGGCGGGCAGCCGCTCGGTCAGGTAGCGCATCATCTCGAACGACGCCGATCCCGATCCGAGGATGACTGCGGCGCGCAGGACCGTCGTCGGGACGCCGGACGCGAGCAGGATCTCGCCGACCTCGGTGCGCGACGCGAGGTGCGGGGAGAGCTCCTCATCGTGGGGGTGGAGGCCGCCGAGGTAGACGATCCGGCGCACACCCGCCTCGCGGGCCGCCTGGGCGAAGACGAGCGCGGTGTGCCGGTCGCGCGCCTCGAAGGTGTGGCCTGTGCCGAGCGAGTGGATGAGGTAGTAGGCGATGTCCACCCCGTCGAGGGCC
>DASVMA010000003.1:0-1570 GCA_036384595.1 Cellulomonas sp.
CAGCCCAGCGTTGACCGGCCAGGCCGCGTCGAGCGTGGAACCCGACGCGTACAGCTCGAGGCAGCCGTGCTGGCCGCACGCGCACAGCGGACCGGACGGCTCGTAGGGCACGTGGCCGATCTCGCCCGCGCCGCCCCGGAAGCCCCGCCGCAGCCGCCCGTCGAGCACGACCCCCGCCGCGACGCCCGTCCCCAGGGCGAGGTACGCGAGGTCCGCGCCGAGGCCGAGCAGGTGCGCCGCGCCGAGGGCGGCGGCGTTGACGTCGTTCTCGACCCGGGCGGGGACGCCGCCGAGCGCGGTCGTGAGCAGCGCGCCGAGGGGCACGTCGCTGAGGTCCATGCCGAGGTTGACGGCATGCGACACGCTGCCCGTGCGCGGGTCGACCAGGCCGGGCACCCCGACGCCCACGCCCATGAGGTCGGCTGCGCTGATCCCCGTCGCTGCGACCAGCTCACGGACCACCTGGGCGGCGCAGGCCACGACCCCGTCGGTGCCGCGCACCGTCGCCGCACGCAGCGTCCCCCGCACCGTCGAGGACGGGTCGAGCAGGACCCCGTCGACCTTGGTGCCCCCGATGTCCAGCCCGACGGCCCAGCCGGTGCTCATCCCTTCACCGCCCCGGCCACGAGCCCCGAGGTCATGCGGTTCTGGACGACGAGGAAGAAGAGGATGACGGGCACGGCGATGAGTGTCGCACCCGCCATCACGACGCCCCAGTCGGTCGCCCGGTCGGCCTCGACCAGGCCCTGCAGCCAGAGGGGCAGCGTGCGCCGCGCCGGGTCGGTCATGACGACGAGGGCGAGGGTGTACTCGTTCCACGCCTGCAGGAACCCGTAGACCCCCGCAGCCACGAGGCCCGGCGCGAGCAGCGGGAACGTGATGCGGAAGAACGCGCCGGTGCGCGAGAGCCCGTCGACCATCCCGGCCTCCTCGAGCTCGATCGGGACACCCGCGACGAAGCCGCGCAGCATCCAGATCGTGAACGGGAGGATGGCTGCGACGTACACGATCGTGAGCCCCAGGACGGAGTTCACGAGCCGCCAGCTGTCGAGCATCTTGTACTGCGAGATGAACAGGCCCTCGGCCGGGATCATCTGCACGACGAGGATCGCCACGATGAAGCCCTTGCGCCCGCGGAAGCGGAACCGGCTCACGGCGAGGGCCGCGACGAACGCGAAGAGGATCGAGGCCACGACGGACAGCGCCGTCACCGCGAGCGAGACCTTGAACGACGTGACGAACGTCGGGTCCGCGAGCACGCGGCGGAAGTTCGACAGCGTGCCGTGCAGGGGGAAGAACGTGGGGGTCGGGGTCTGCAGCTTGTTGGTCGGCAGGAACGCGCTCGAGACCATCCAGTAGATCGGGAACGACCACGCCAGCGCGACGACCACCGCGAGGGTGCCGAGCAGCCAGCGCCCGACGCGGGTCACAGCTCCTCCTCGCGCAGCATGCGGCGGATGTAGAGCCCCGTGAGCGCGAGGGTCAGGACGAGCATGATCGTCGCCATGGCTCCGGCCATCGAGAACTCCTTGGCGAGCGAGTAGATGTAGGTGCCCAGCAGGTGCGTCTC
>DASVMA010000004.1:0-25518 GCA_036384595.1 Cellulomonas sp.
CGGGCATTTGACGACCTTGTGGCAGTCGGGCTCGCCGCGCTTGCCGAGCCAGGTGACCGTCGAGCCGATCAGGTGCGCACCGACAGGGTTGAACCCGAGCGACGGGTCGCACCAGTAGAACTCGACGACGACCTCGCGCGCCGCCTGATGGCCGAGGTTCCAGACGTGGGCGTACACGGTGTTGTCGACGCCGGCGAGGGCGGTCTGCCCGAGCTGCGGCGGGATGGCGGGCGCCACGGCCGGGTGGACACCCGCGAGGATGTAGACGTCGGGGCTCTCCCAGAACGGTCCGACGACCGGGCGGGTCCCCGTGTCGCCCGGGTTGGCGCGCATGAACAGGTACGGCAGTGCCATGTCCTTGCGGTCGCCGGGCCAGTGGCCTCGGCCGGGTGGGTGGTGCAGGTCGCCCGGTGTCAGTGGGTCGCCGAGACCTCCGTCGTTCGTGCCGGGGTGCCGCGTGGGACGCCCCCCGCCGTCGCCCTGGCCGTCGCCGCCGTGCCCGTCGCCGGGACCATGACCGCCGTGCCCGCAGCCGCCGTGCCCGCCGCCGTGGCAACCCTGCTGCCGGCAGTCCGTGCACCCGCAGTCGCACGGGCTGCCGACGAGCTCGATGACGCTCCCGACGAGTCGGGTGACCGCCTCGGCGCGGCAGCCGCAGCGACATCCTTCGGGGTGCTCGCCGCGGTGCTCGCCGCGGTGCTCGTTCTCGTGCTCGTGCCGGTCGTGCTCGTGCTCGTGCCGGCGCTCATCGCGTCGGGCCTGCGTGTCGTCGTCGCGGTGCGACATCACTCGTCCCCCCTCACGGTGTCGAGGTAGCGCGTGCGGATCGGTTGCTGGACGGCGTCGGGCGACGCGCCGTGCCAGTCGGGGCTGCCCTCGGACTCGACGACCGGCTTCGGGTACGGCTTGTGCCGTCCGTTCTCACCGGTCGCGTCCCCGCGGATCCAGTCCCAGCAGCGATAGCCGTAGCCCCGGTCCGCGTCGAGGTTGAAGTCGGGGACCGGCCCGAGGTCGGGGTCCAGGACGCGGCCCATGAGGTACGCGCTGAAGGGGATGGCGTCGCCGAGCGGGCTGTGGTCGGTCGCGGGGTCGCGTCCGATCGCCTGCTCGTTGAGCGCGTCCGTGACCGCGGGCGCCGGCGCTCGCTCGTACGCTGCACGCTCGCCCGGCGTGACCGGCTTGTCGGTCCGGAAGAAGACGTCGTGCGGCAGCGCGCCGCTCGGGTACGGACCCGAGACCGTTCGGCCCTCGTGGCCGCCGAGCAGCTTGTGCACCTGCGCCTGGGTCCGGGGGTCGACGTGAGCGTGGTCCAGCTCGGCCTGGACGTCCGAGACCTCGGTCGGGGTGGCGTAGAGCTGCCCGTCGGGCCGCCGGGACAGGATCGGGTAGGCCCAGGGCCGGTGGAACTCGTCGGCGTCCTCGGAGCCGAGCTGGCGCGGGCGGACCGGCAGGAACGGGTACCTGTCGTTGCGGGGGCTGGTCGGCTCGACGATGAGCGACGGGTCGCGGTCGAGGTTGCCGAAGGGGTCGGTCGCGTCGGCGAGGGCCTGCAGGAACGCCTGGTCCACGGTGTTGCCGAGCTGGATGAGGGAGTGGTCGATCTCGTTGGGCTGCACGAGCTCGCCGTCCTTGCTGAGCTCTCCGTGCGGGAGCAGGAACCCGGTGTGCGCGAGGATCTCGTGGGTGTTGTTGACGATGTCCCACGCCCACATGGCCAGCTGGTACAGCCCCCACCGGATCGGGTAGGTCCCGGGGCTCAGCACGGCCTTGATGAGGTCTCCGACGAGCTTGGCGATGGCCTCCGCCTCGTGCGCGAGCCAGTCGAAGAACGACTTGATCGCCGAGCAGACGTCCTGCAGCGGGTCGCCGCTGCTCGGTCCGCTGAAGTCCGGCACGCTCGCGAGGTCCTCGAAGTCGCTCGCCGGGGGCCAGATGATGAAGTCCGGCTTCTTGGGCTTGTCGAGGTCGAAGCCGCCCCAGAACGACAGCCGGTAGAAGCTGATCATGAACCGGTAGGACGTCTGGACCTCCCACGGCAGGGGGTAGCCGTGGGGCACGTCGAAGCCCGGGTCGGGCGCGACGGCCGCGAGCACGTCGTCGAGCGGCTTGTCGAGGTGGATGCCGGCGTCGTCGAGGATCTGCTGGAGCCTGCCCTTGACGCCGCCGAGCCCGGACTGGAACAGCCCGCCGCCGAGGTTCGCCGGCTCGACCGAGTTGCCGTCGTGGTAGGTGGCGATGAGCGCGCGGACGATGCCGTCGGCGAGCCAGGCGGGCATGAACCCGTCCTGGTCGACGGCGTCCTTCGCGGCCGCGTGGTCCTCGGGCAGCGTCGCCGGGCGCGTCCAGCCGTTGGGGTGCTCGTCGTCGAGCGCGACCGCGTACACGAAGGCGCTGCGGGACAGGTCGGGGTACACCTCGTTCGCCGCGAGCGGGTCCGACGCCAGCAGGCCGCCGTCGCCCGCCTGGCGGTAGTTCCACGCGTCGATGTGGTTCTCGATGAGGTGGTGGCGCTGCCAGTGGGTGCGGAACGGGCCGCCGCACTGCTCGTTGACGAACGAGTGGTCGATCGTGTCGGTGCCGAGATGGGCGACCCACCCGAGGTTGAACGCCTGGAACTGCTCGAGCTTGTCCGCGTCGCCGTCCTCGTCGAACTGGCGCTGCGCCTCGAGGAACAGGTTGCGCGCCATCTCGGTGGTCTTGCGGTAGTGCAGCATGTCGCTCCACACGAAGGACTGCTCGTCCCAGCCCGCCCGCATCTTCAGCGAGAACCACGAGAAGATGTCCGCGAACGTGAGCAGCTCCTCCTCGGCGACCAGCTTGAGCGCCGTGATGAGCTCGTCGATGGCCTGCCCGGCGGCACTGAGGATCCCGCCGGTGAGGTCGTCGAGGATCTCGGCGGCCGTGTCCACGATCGGGCCGATCGTCGCGTCCCAGACCTTGACGAAGTCGTCCCAGATCTTCTTGAGCTTGATGAGCAGACGCACGATCCGGGCGAACGTCTGGTCGACCTCGGCGAGGATCACCAGGAGCGGCTCCCACTCCTCGTCCTTGGCCTTGTCGACCCAGTAGTAGACGGCCATGGCGAGCATGATCAGGTCGTCCTGGAACTCGAAGGCGGCCAGCGGCCCGCTGCCGTAGTCCTGGCAGAAGAAGAACAGGTCAGGGCCGATCGCACCGATGTTCGTGTACACGGGCCACTTGGTCATCACCGCGCTGCAGCGGGCGGGATCCAGACCCTGGAGGCCACCGAAGATGCCGGGGACGTCCTCACCGGTGTCGAGAGGGTTGAACGACCCCTGGTGTGCGAGCCAGTCGGCCAGCTGTCGTGCGGTGTAGACGTGCGTGAAGTGTCCAGGCACAACGTCCTCCACTCATCGATGAGGTCGCCGTGCGCCGGACGAACCGGCGGACGGCTGTGCGACACGGTGAAGGAGTGCCTGGACCGCCGACTGATACGTCGGCCGGCCGGTCCGAGGATCAGGCCTGCCAGTGGTAGCCGTAGACGCCCACGAGCGTCAGGCCGGACTCGTCGCGGACACCGGCGCCTCGACGGGCGTCGTGGTCGTACACGAGCACGAGGCCCGTGTGGTCGTCGGTGCGCAGCCGATCCAGGTCGGGTGCCGCCGCATCGGCGAACGACTCTCCTGCTGAGTAGCCGCGGAGCTCGGCGACCGGGTCGTCGGCGTCCTCGACGAAGCCGTCGACCTCGAGCACGTCGACCTCGACCCCCACGAGCCCCGAGTCCGCCTCGAGCGGGTTGCCGGCGCCGTCCGGGGTGCTTGCCCCGCGGTACCGGTCGAGCTCGTCGACCGGCAGGGTCGTGAGGAACACGCTCACGACGCCGGGCGCCGCCGTGGTCAGGACGCGAGCAGTCCCGGAGTCGGTGACATCGGTCATACCCCCATCATTGCGGGTGAAACGGACGTGGCGCGCGTCTTCTCACGAGCCGGATGCGGCGGATGCAGCGGAGGTGCTCGGGGTGAGGTCGTCGAGCGCGACGACCTGCTCGGTCACCGAGGCCACGAGCTCCGGTGCGCTCACCGCGGACAGCTGGGGGTTTGCCGGCGTCGGCGTCGGCAGGTCGGCGTCCACGACGTTGAGATCGGCGAACCGGCGGGCGCTCACGAGCACGCGCGTCTCGAGCGACGACACGGTCTGGTTGTAGGCACCCGCAGCGGCGTCGATCGACCGGCCGAGCTTGGCGAGGTGCAGGCCCATCGTGGCGAGTCGCCCGTGCAGCTCCTTGCCGAGGGTCAGCACCGCCTGGGCGTTCGAGGCGAGCGCGTCCTGGCGCCACGCGTAGGCGATCGTGCGCAGCAGCGCGAGCAGCGTCATGGGGGAGGCGATCACCACGTTGCGCTCGAAGGCGTACTCGACGAGGCCAGGGTCCTGCTCGAGCGCTGCGTGCAGGAACGACTCGGCCGGGACGAACATCACGACGAACTCGGGCGCCGGGGCGAACTGGTCCCAGTACCGCTTGCCCGCGAGATCGTCGATGTGCGCGCGCATGTGGCGTGCGTGCGCGGCCAGCCGCTCGAGCCGCACCCGCTCGTCGGCGGTCTGGGTCGCCTCGAGGAACCCGAGGAACGCCACCTTGGCGTCGACGACGACGTTCTTGCCGCCTGCGAGCCGCACGACCATGTCGGGCCGCAGCAGGCCGTCGTCGGTCCGCACCTGGCTCTGTTCGACGAAGTCGACCTGCGCGATCATGCCGGCCGACTCGACGACCCGGCGCAGCTGCAGCTCTCCCCACCGGCCGCGCACCTGCGACGAGCGCAGCGCCGTGACGAGCTGGGCGGTCTCGCTGCGCAGGTGCTCGGAGGACTCGCGCATCGCCCGGACCTGCTCGCCGAGCGCCGCGTGCCCCTCGAGGCGTGCCTTCTCGGCGGTCGTCAGCTCGGTGCGTACCGCCTCGAGGGTCCGGGTCAGCGGCTCGACGAGCGCCTTGACCGCCTGCTCACGCTGCGCGAGCTCCCCGACCTGCGTCTGCTGGCTCGCGGACAGCCGCTGATGGGCGAGCGCGAGGAACTGCTCGTTGTTGTGGGCGAGCGCGTCGGCAGCGAGCGCACGGAACTGCTCCGACTGCCGCTCGTTGTCGGCGGCGAGCGCCGTCAGCCGCTCGGTGTGCGCGGCCCGCTCGGCCTCGAGCCGGGCCCGCGACTGCGCCGCGTCGACCTGGGCGGTGCGCAGCCGGTCGCTCGCCGACGCCGCCCGTGCCATCCAGCCGACGAGCACGCCGACGGCCGCCCCGACGAGCAGCGCGGCAAAGGCAGTCCAGATCTCCATGCCGAGCAGCCTGCCAGGCACGTCCGACAGGGACCCTGGCGCAGCACCGAGGAGAGGCAGGGCGAATCCCCTCGTCAGGCAGGGCAGGCCGCCTATCCTGGCCGGATGCCCCTTCCCGACGCCCCGGTGCCGCCCGCGCTCGAGGTCCGGGGCCTGTGGAAGAAGTTCGGCGACAAGATCGCGGTCGCCGGCGTCGACCTCGTCGTCCCGGTCGGGTCGTTCTACGGGCTCGTGGGCCCCAACGGCGCCGGCAAGACCACGACGCTGTCCATGGCAACGGGCCTGCTGCGGCCGGACTACGGCCAGGTCCTCGTCCAAGGTCGCGACCTGTGGTCGGACCTGGTCGGGGTCAAGGCGCTGCTCGGCGTGCTGCCCGACGGCGTGAAGCTCTTCGACCGGCTCACCGGGGCGCAGCTCATCACGTACGCCGGCCTCCTGCGGGGCATGGACCGCGAGACGGTCGCGGAACGCACGTCCGACCTCCTCGCGACGCTCGATCTCGCGGCCGATGCGGACACGCTGGTCGTCGACTACTCCGCGGGCATGTCGAAGAAGATCGCCCTCGCGTGCGCCCTGGTCCACGCACCCCGTCTGCTCGTCCTGGACGAGCCGTTCGAGGCCGTCGACCCCATCTCGGCGGCGAACATCAGGGACATCCTCACGGCCTACGCACGCTCGGGCGGCACGGTCATCGTGTCGTCGCACGTCATGGACCTGGTCCAGCGGATGTGCGACCACGTCGCGGTGATCGCCGCAGGCCACGTGCTCGCTGCCGGGCCGGTCGACGAGGTGCGCGCGGGCGAGACGCTCGAGGACCGGTTCGTCGAGCTCGTGGGTGGTCGCTCGCACGGAGAGGGCCTCGCGTGGTTGCGCACCTCGTCCGACTCAAGCTGAGGCTGCTGGCCAACGGCCTGCGACGCAGCGCCTGGCAGGTCGTCGGGCTTGCCGTCGCCGCGCTGTACGGGCTCGGGATCGTGGCGGGCGCCCTCGCCGGGCTCGTCGTGCTGAGCTCGCAGGACGCGGAGTTCATCCGGACCGTCCTCGTGCTCGCGGGCGGGCTGCTCGTGCTCGGCTGGTGGGTCCTGCCGGTCCTCGCGTTCGGTGTCGACGAGACGCTCGACCCGGCCCGTTTCGCGACCTTCCCGATCCCGCGCCGTCCTCTGCTGACCGGGCTCGCGCTCGCCGGCGTCGTCGGGGTGCCGGGCGTGACGACCGCCCTCGTCGCGCTCACGACGACCGTCACCTGGCGTCAGCACCCGGTCGCGGTGCCGTTCGCACTGCTCGGCGCGGTGCTCGCGCTCGCAAACTGCGTCGTGGGCGCACGCGCGACGACGACGCTGCTCGCCCCCCTCGTGACCCGCCGGCGGTTCCGCGAGGTCATCGCGGCCGTCGTGCTCCTGCCGCTCTTCCTGCTCGGCCCGATCCTCAACGTCCTGGCGCGCGGGATCGCCTCGGCCGAGGACGTGTGGCCGGGCATCGCCCAGGCGGCCGGGTGGACACCGTTCGGCGCCCCGTGGGCGCTGGCTGCCGACGCGGCCGACGGTCAGTGGGTCGCTGCGGGGCTCAAGGTCCTCATCTGCGCGGCGACCCTCACCGCGCTGGTCGCCGCGTGGTCGTGGGGTCTCGACGCGACGCTCGTCCGGGGGACCGGGCGTACCCGGACGCGCACCCGGACGCACGGTCTCGGCTTCTTCGGACGCCTTCCGGCGACCCCGACGTTCGCCATCGCCGCGCGCAGCCTGACCTACTGGGCACGCGACCCCCGGTACGCGATCAGCGTCGCGTTCGTGCCGTTCGTACCGGTCGTGCTGTGGTTCGCGTTCGGCGGCGGGTCGGCGATGCTCGCGGTCGGCCCGGTGGTCGCCTACATGCTCGGCTGGTCGATCTCGGCGGACGTGGCATACGACGGGACGTCGTTCTGGATGCACGTCGCAGCCCCGATCCGCGGCAGGGTCGACCGGGCCGGGCGGGTGCTGGCGGCCGGGCTGCTCGGCGTGCCCGTCGTGATCGTGATGACCCTCCTGTCCGTCGCGCTGACCGATCGGTGGGACGCGGCCGCTCCGATGCTCGGAGTCGCCCTGGGCCTGCAGACCTCGGCGCTCGGGGTCGCCTGCGTGGTCTCGGTCCGCGTCGTCTACCAGGTCCCCCAGGTGGGGGAGAGCCCGTTCTCGTCCAAGCAGGGCGGCTCGACGGCCTCGCTCGTCACGCAGACCGTCGGTGGTCTGGTGCTCATCGCGCTCGTGCTGCCCGAGGTGGCCCTGGGCATCGCGGCGGTCGTGACCGGCTCGGCGCTGCTCGGCGTGCTGGCTCTCGTCGTCGGCGTCGGTCTCGGGGCGACCCTGCTCGCCGTGGGTGTGCGCCTGGGCGGGGACCTGTACGACCGACGCGCCCCGCAGCTCCTCCAGACGCTCGTCTCGTTCGCCTGACGGCGGCCCGGCCCGTGGGCGCCCCGTAGAATTCGGGCCGTGGCACTCACCATCGGCATCGTCGGCCTGCCCAACGTCGGCAAGTCCACCCTCTTCAACGCCCTCACCCGGGCGCAGGTCCTCGCAGCGAACTACCCGTTCGCGACGATCGAGCCCAACGTGGGTGTGGTGCCACTCCCGGACCCGCGCCTGGAGGTGCTCGCGGGCATCTTCGGCAGCGAGCGCATCCTTCCCGCGACGGTGTCGTTCGTCGACATCGCCGGCATCGTCAAGGGCGCCAGCGAGGGGGAGGGGCTCGGCAACAAGTTCCTCGCGCACATCCGCGAGGCCGAGGCGATCTGCCAGGTCACGCGCGTCTTCCAGGACCCGGACGTCGTGCACGTCGATGGCCGCGTCTCCCCGAAGGACGACATCGAGACGGTCAACACCGAGCTGATCCTCGCGGACCTCCAGACGCTCGAGAAGGCCGTGCCGCGGCTCGAGAAGGACGTGCGTGCCAAGAAGGCCGACGCCGCGCTGCTCGAGGCGGCCCAGCAGGCGCAGGAGCTGCTCGAGACCGGACAGACCCTCGCCCAGGGCGCTGCCAAGGCGGGCATCGACCCCGAGCAGCTCGCGCGCCTCCAGCTCATGACGGCCAAGCCGTTCATCTACGTCTTCAACACGGACGACGCCGGTCTCGCCGACACCGCGATGCAGGACGAGCTGCGTGCGTTCGTGGCCCCGGCCGACGCGATCTTCCTCGACGCCCAGTTCGAGTCCGAGCTCGTCGAGCTCGAGCCCGACGAGGCCAAGGAGATGCTCGCCGACAACGGCCAGGCCGAGCCCGGTCTCGACCAGCTCGCGCGCGTCGGCTTCCACACCCTCGGCCTGCAGACCTACCTGACGGCCGGGCCCAAGGAGACACGCGCCTGGACGATCCACCAGGGCTGGACCGCCCCGCAGGCGGCCGGCGTCATCCACACCGACTTCCAGCGCGGCTTCATCAAGGCCGAGGTCATCGGCTTCGACGACCTCGTCGCGGCCGGCTCGATCGTCGCTGCGCGCGCGGCCGGCAAGGCGCGCATCGAGGGCAAGGACTACGTGATGCACGACGGCGACGTCGTGGAGTTCCGTTTCAACGTCTGAGGCCCCTGGTCACCTGCGGCGTCTCGGCCGCGGAGCCCGATGGCGGGACTGCCCTCGGTGGCGCCCGCGACCAGGCGACCTACCGCGCCCTGGAGGCTCAGGACGCGACGATGGCGTGGATCGGTCTCTACCGGCCCACCGCAGCCGACCTTGACTCCCTCGCGCGCGAGCTCGGCCTGCATGAGCTGGCCATCGAGGACGCGAACGAGGCTCACCAGCGACCCAAGCTCGAGCGGTACGACGACACGTTCGTGGTGCTGCGCGCTGCCCGCTACCTCGACGACGTCGAGGAGGTGGAGCTCGGCGAGCTGCAGCTGTTCATCGGTCCGGCATTCGTGGTCACAACGCCACTCTCGTCGCCCCACGGCAGAACGAGGAGATGAAGTCGCTCAGCGAGAGTGCACTGGTTGCTGGGCTGCCTCCTCGCCCTCACGCTGAAGGGACTGGTCAGCGTCGTCTTCGACGGGATCTTCAGGCGTCGGCAGTGGATCTGAGCCGCGGCGACGTCCGCCCGTCTCCCACGGCTCGATGAGGAGCTCGTCGCCGGCCGACGCACGGACGCGCGGAGTCATGCAACATGGTGACGCTCAGTCATCGCAATGTCATCACGCTGCGGCGGGTCGACCCCCAGGTCACCGCTTGTTTCCGGCACGTTGCGCCAGCCGCTGTCTCGTATACTGGACGCTACCGTCCAGTATCGATCATGTAACGATCCGAGCCTGCTGCCGGACATGCATCGAATGTCCGGTCGGTGCTCGCTAACGTGGAAACCAACCTATGGCGCACACCTGTGCTCCCTCACTCGTCGGCCGGATGCTCGGCCGACGATCGGCTGCTCGGTGCGTTCCGAATTCCCAGGAGGAACATTGAAGATCAGGCGAATTGGTGGCCTCGTGGCCGGCCTCGCAGTCGGCGCACTTGCGCTCGCGGCCTGCAGCGGCGGCGGCACCACGGCATCTCCCAGCTCGGCGGCCTCCAGTGCGGCCGCGACGAGCACCGGCATCGTGACTGCCTGGGGCAGCGAGCCGCAGAACCCGCTCATCCCGACCAACACCAACGAGGTCGGCGGCGGCAAGATCGAGGACCTGATCTTCGCCGGTCTCGTGTACTACGACGCCAAGGGCGCCCCGCACAACGACGCCGCTGAGTCGATCTCGACGACCGACTCGCAGAACTACACCATCAAGATCAAGTCGGGCCAGAAGTTCACCAACGGTGAGCCTGTCACGGCGAAGAACTTCGTGGACGCCTGGAACTACGGGGCCAAGCTCAGCAACGCCCAGCTGTCCAGCTACTTCTTCGAGAGCATCGACGGGTTCAGCTACGACGCCGACACCGAGCTCACCGGCCTGAAGGTCGTCGACGACACGACCTTCACGGTCAAGCTCAAGCAGCCCGAGGCGGACTTCCCGCTGCGTCTCGGCTACTCGGCGTTCTACCCGATGCCGTCCGAGGCGCTCGTGAGCGCCGACTCGGTCAAGCAGTACGGCGAGCACCCGATCGGCAACGGCCCGTACAAGGTCGCGTCGGACACGGCGTGGAACCACAACGTCGGCATCGACCTCGTCCCGAACGCGGACTACACGGGTGACCGCAAGGCGCAGAACGGTGGCGTGTCGATCAAGTTCTACACGACCCTCGACGCCGCCTACCAGGACCTGCTCTCCGGGCAGCTCGACGTGCTCGACAACGTCCCGGACAGCGTCTACGGCACCTACAAGAACGACCTCGGCGACCGCGCGGTCAACCAGCCCGCCGCGATCTTCCAGTCGTTCACCATCCCGCAGAACCTCGCGCACTTCACGGGCGCCGAGGGCAACCTGCGCCGCCAGGCGATCTCGATGTCGATCAACCGCAAGGAAGTCACCGACACGATCTTCCAGGGCACGCGTACGCCGGCCAAGGACTTCACGTCCCCGGTCATCGCCGGCTGGTCGGACTCCATCAAGGGCTCCGACGTGCTGAACTACAACCCGGACCAGGCCAAGAAGCTCTGGGCCCAGGCTGACGCCATCTCCCCGTGGTCCGGCTCGTTCACCATCGGTTACAACGCCGACGGCGGCCACCAGGCCTGGGTCGACGCGGTCACCAACGGCATCAAGAACACGCTCGGCATCGACGCGGCCGGTCAGAGCTACCCGACCTTCAAGGCCCTGCGTGCCGACGTCACCGCCCGCACCATCAAGGGCGCGTTCCGGAGCGGTTGGCAGGCGGACTACCCGTCGCTGTACAACTTCCTCGGCCCGCTCTACGGCACGGGTGCTGGCTCGAACGACGGCGACTACACGAACCCGAAGGTCGACGACCTGCTCAAGCAGGGCCAGGCCGCGAGCTCGGTCGACGCCGCCAACAAGGTCTTCGACCAGGTGCAGGAGGTCCTGTTCCAGGATCTTCCGGCCATCCCCCTGTGGTACTCGAACGTGACCGGTGGTTCCGCCACGACGGTCAGCAACGTCGAGTTCGGGTGGAACAGCGTCCCGCTGCTCTACCAGGTCCACAAGAGCTGACCTTGCAGTGACGAGACGGGGTGGGGACCCGCGGGTCCCCACCCCTTCTCATGTCCCGAGTCGTCGCGAGACGTCGGCTCAGACTAAAGTGGCCCGCCGTCGCCTCTTGTCGGCGCGCCCCTATCCATTCGAGGAGGAGACCTGATGGCCTGGTACGTCGGGCGCAGGCTCTTGCAGATGGTCCCGGTCTTCTTCGGGGCGACGCTGCTCATCTATTTCATGGTCTTCGCGCTGCCTGGCGACCCGATCGTCGCGCTCGGCGGGGACCGCGGTCTGAACCCCGCGGTCGTCGAGCAGCTCCGGGCGCACTACCACCTGGACCAGCCGTTCCTCACGCAGTACGTGCTCTTCCTCAAGGGGTTGCTGCACTGGGACTTTGGCACGGCCTTCAACGGTCGGCCGGTCCGGGACCTCATCGCCGCGGCCTACCCCGTGACGATCAAGCTCGCGTTCCTGGCGCTGGCCTTCGAGGCAGTCTTCGGGATCGTCGTCGGGCTGATCGCCGGCCTGCGCAAGGGCGGCATCTTCGACGCGACCTTCCTGCTCGTGAGCCTCGCCGTCATCGCCGTCCCCGTCTTCGTGATCGGGTTCGTCATGCAGTTCGTCATGGGCGTCAAGCTCGGGTGGCTGCCGACGACCGTCGGCGGCAACGTGTCGCTGCGGACGCTGCTGATGCCCGCCATCGTGCTCGGTTCGGTGTCGTTCGCCTACGTGCTGAGACTCACCCGGACGTCCGTCGCGGAGAACCTGAGCGCGGACTTCGTCCGGACGGCGACAGCGAAGGGGCTGTCGCACAGCCGGGTGATCACCGTGCACGTGCTGCGCAACTCGCTCATCCCGGTCGTGACGTTCCTCGGTGCGGACCTCGGCGGGCTCATGGGCGGCGCCATCATCACCGAGGGGATCTTCAACGTCCCAGGCGTCGGCCAGGCGCTCTACCGGGCGATCCAGCAGTCCGAGGCGCCGACCGTCGTGTCCCTGGTCACGGTGCTGGTCATCGTCTACATCGTCGCCAACCTGCTCGTGGACCTCTTGTATGCGGTCCTTGACCCGAGGATCCGCTATGTCTGACGTCGCCCGGCCCCACCAGACCCACTTCTTCGCCGAGCTCGACGTGGCGCTGGACGCGGTCGACAGCGTCGACGAGAGCGCCCCGCCCGCGAGCCTGTGGCACGACGCGTGGCAGAACCTGCGCGTGCGTCCGATCTTCTGGGCGTCGGCCGTCCTCATCCTGCTCGTCATCGTCGTCGCGGCCTTCCCCCGTCTCTTCACGGGCGTGGACCCGACGTTCTGCGAGCTGAAGCACTCTCTCGGCCCCTCCGTCAGCGGTCACCCGTTCGGCTTCGACCGCCAGGGGTGCGACGTGTACTCGCGGGTCATCTACGGCGCACGCGCGTCGGTGACGGTCGGCGTGCTCACGACGATCGCGGTGGTCGTGCTCGGTGGCATCGTCGGGGCGCTGGCCGGGTTCTACGGCAAGTGGTTCGACGCGCTGCTGTCCCGGATCACGGACATCTTCTTCGCGATCCCGCTGGTGCTGGCCGCCATCGTCGTGATGCAGGTCTTCAGCACGAAGCGCACGGTCGTCACCGTCGTCCTCGTGCTCAGCGTGTTCGGCTGGCCGCAGATCGCGCGCATCACGCGCGGCGCCGTGATGTCGGTGAAGAACGCCGACTTCATCACGGCCGCGACCGCCCTGGGTGCCTCCCGCATCCGGAACCTCGTGCAGCACGTCCTGCCGAACGCCGCCGCGCCGATCATCGTGACAGCGACCGTGTCGCTCGGAACCTTCATCGTGGCCGAGGCGACGCTGTCGTTCCTGGGGATCGGCCTGCCGGGCACCGTGATGTCGTGGGGCGCGGACATCTCGCACGCCCAGGCGTCGATCCGCACGCAGCCGTCAGTGCTGTTCTACCCGGCCGGGGCGCTCGCGCTGACCGTGCTCAGCTTCATCATGATGGGCGACGCCGTGCGCGACGCCCTCGACCCGAAGGCGCGGACGCGATGACGGACTTCTCCACGACACCTGTCACCTCGGACGCGCAGCACCACAGGCACGGCGACACGCCGCTGCTTGCCGTCCGCGACCTCGAGGTCTCCTTCCAGACCGCAGGCGGCACGGTCCGCGCGGTCCGCGGCGCCGACCTGACGATCTACCCGGGCCAGACCGTGGCGATCGTCGGCGAGTCGGGCTCCGGCAAGTCGACCCTGGCGCACGCGATCATCGACCTCCTGCCCGGCACCGGCAAGGTCACGGGCGGCTCGATCCTGTTCAACGGCACCGAGGTGACGAAGGCGAGCAAGCGGGAGATCATCGCGCTGCGCGGCCAGCAGATCGGCCTCGTCCCGCAGGACCCGATGTCCAACCTCAACCCGGTGTGGAAGATCGGCTACCAGGTCAAGGAAGCCCTCAAGGCCAACCACGTCGACGTCAGCCGGGCGACGCGGAACACGCTCACCGAGGCGCTCATCACCGACGAGGCGATGATCGAGGTCGGTGCCAACGGTGACGACCTCTACCTGGGCCGCAAGGCGAAGAAGGCCCTGCTCGCCGAGCTGCGCACGGCCCTGACGGCGGCCCGCGGGGCCGACCAGGCACACGTCGCCGTCGAGGCCGCGTCCGATGCCCTCGTGGTCGGCGCGACGACTCGCAGCCAGGTCGTCGCGATCTTGAGCGCGGCGGGACTGCCCGACGCCGCGGAGAGGGTCCGTGCCACCGTCAAGGGCTCCGACGCGACCGATCGGGTCGCCGGCCTGCTGAGCGAGGCGGGACTCGTGGACGCCGAGCGGCGCGCCACCCAGTACCCGCACGAGTTCTCCGGCGGCATGCGCCAGCGCGCGCTCATCGCGATCGCCCTGGCGGCACGCCCGCAGCTGCTGATCGCCGACGAACCGACGTCCGCCCTGGACGTCACGGTCCAGCGCCGCATCCTCGACCACCTGCAGGGCCTCACCGAGGAGCTCGGGACGGCTGTCCTGTTCATCACCCACGACCTGGGTCTCGCGGCCGAGCGCGCGGAGCACCTCGTGGTCATGTACCGGGGCAAGGTCGTCGAGTCCGGGCCCGCCCGGCAGATCCTCGCGGCCCCGCGCCACCCGTACACGCAGCGGCTCGTCGCCTCTGCGCCGTCGCTCGCATCGCGGCGGATCCAGAGTGCCAAGGCTGCCGGCGTGCAGGCCACCGAGCTGCTCGCGCAGACGGGCGGGGACGGCGTCAGCACGGAACGCGCCGAGGTGCTGCGCGTCGAGAACCTGACGCGCGTCTTCCAGCTGCGCGGCGCGCGCCCGGGGTCGCACACCGACTTCAAGGCCGTCGACGACGTGTCGTTCCGTCTCAGGGCCGGCACGACGCTGGCGCTCGTGGGAGAGTCCGGCTCGGGCAAGTCCACGGTGGCGAACATCGTGCTCAACCTGCTCGACCCGACGTCGGGCAAGGTGTTCTTCGACGGGACGGACATGAGCACGCTCGGTCGCAAGGAGCTGTTCGCGTTCCGGCGCCGGGTCCAGCCGATCTTCCAGAACCCCTACGGCTCGCTCGACCCGATGTACTCGATCTTCCGGACCATCGAGGAGCCGCTGCGGACGCACCGCATCGGCAACAAGGCCTCCCGGGAGAAGAAGGTCCGCGAGCTCCTCGACATGGTCGCCCTGCCGCAGGCGACGCTGCGGCGATACCCCAACGAGCTGTCGGGCGGTCAGCGTCAGCGCATCGCCGTCGCGCGCGCGCTGGCGCTCGAGCCCGAGGTCATCGTCTGCGACGAGGCCGTCTCGGCGCTCGACGTGCTGGTGCAGGCGCAGATCCTCACGCTGCTCAACGACCTGCAGGCCGAGCTCGGGCTGAGCTACCTGTTCATCACGCACGACCTCGCGGTCGTGCGGCAGATCGCCGACGAGGTCTGCGTCATGAAGTCGGGGCAGATCGTCGAGCAGGCGACGACCGACGAGGTGTTCGACCACCCGCAGCAGGACTACACGCGTGAGCTGCTCGAGGCGATTCCCGGCGCGAAGCTCGACATCTTCGGGGTGTGACGACCCGCGGGGGCAGGCCGGACGTTTCCGGCAGGTCACGCCGTTGCGCATCTCGTATGCTGGACGCTACCGTCCAGTATCGATCGGGTAACGATCGGGATCAGGTGTCGGGCTCGCTCTAATTGTCCGGAGTTGCCTCACTAGCGTGAGGTCAACCCATGGCGCACTCGCCCGACCGCAGCAACGACGGGCAAGTCCTCCGGCCCGGGTGCTCGGAACGTGTGAGGCGTGCCAACTCTCCAGGAGGAACATTGAAGATCAGGCGATCAGCCGCTGCGGTGGCGGCTCTGGCGGCAGGCGTGCTTGTGCTCACCGCCTGCTCCGGACCGGCCAAGTCGGACTCGGGCATCCAGAAGGACAGTGCGATCACTGTCGCGTGGGAAGCGCCCCTCAACGAGCTCAACACCAGCTCGGGCAACGGCAACGCCACGCAGAACGCGGTCATCACGTCGCTTCTCGACGCGGGCTTCTGGACGTACGACAAGGACCTCAAGCTCGTTCACGACACCTCGTACGGCACGTACGAGAAGACGAGCGACGACCCGCTGACGGTCAAGTACACGCTCGGCGCGGACACCAAGTGGTCGGACGGCACCCCCGTCGACGCGACTGACCTGCTGCTCGAGTGGGCCGCGACGTCGGACGTGTTCAACAACGTCGTGGCCAAGGAGGACCCGGAGACGGGTGCGATCACCAACCAGGACGAGATCGACGCCGGCGTCTACTTCGACGGCACGAGCCCGAGCCGCGCGCTGATCACCGACACCCCGAAGATCTCCGACGACGGCAAGTCGATCACCTTCGTCTACTCCAAGAAGTACGCCGACTGGGAGCTCGACTTCCAGGCCCCGGCCGTCCCGGCGCACGTCGTCGGTGAGAAGGCGCTCGGCGCTGCCGACGCCACCGCGGGCAAGGCCGCGATCGTCAAGGCGATCCAGGACAACGACACCGCGGCGCTGAGCAAGGTGTCGAAGTTCTGGAACTCGGGCTTCGAGTTCACGAAGCTCCCTGCCGACCCCGCGCTCTACCTGTCCACCGGCGCGTACGTGCTGAAGGACTACGCCGAGAACCAGTACCTGACCCTCGAGGCCAACCCCAAGTACAAGGGCACCCACAAGGCGTCGGTCGAGCGCGTCACGGTGCGCTTCATCGACGACCCGATGGCCCAGGTCACGGCCCTCGAGAACGGTGAGGTCGACATCATCGGCCCGCAGGCCACGGCCGACGTGCGCACCGCGATCGAGGCGCTGAAGAACGTCAACACGGCGTTCGGGGTCGAGGGCACGTACGAGCACATCGACCTGGTCCACGCCAACGGCGGCCCGTTCGACGCCGCGACCTACGGTGGCGACGCCGCCAAGGCGCTCAAGGTCCGCCAGGCCTTCCTCAAGGCGATCCCGCGTCAGCAGATCGTGGACAACCTCATCAAGCCGTTGAACCCTGACGCCAAGGTCCGCAACTCGTTCATCCTGCTTCCTGGCTCGGCCAACTACGACAAGATGGTCAAGGAGAACGGCTCGTCGGCCTACTCCGACGCCGCCGACGTCCCCGGCGCGAAGGCGCTCCTGGCCGATGCGGGCGTCGCTACGCCCGTCAAGGTCCGGTTCGCCTTCAACGCCGACAACACGCGTCGTCAGACCGAGTTCGCGCTGATCCAGGAGTCCGCCAAGGCAGCGGGCTTCGAGCTCGTCGACGCCAGCAAGCCCGCAGCCGAGTGGGGCACCCTGCTCCAGACCGGCCAGGACCAGTACGACGCGTCCCTGTTCGGGTGGCAGTCGCAGTCGACCGCCGTGACGGAGTCGGACGCGAACTTCCGCACGGGCGGGCTGAACAACTACGGCAAGTACTCCAGCGCCGCGGTCGACAAGGAGTTCGACGGTCTGCAGACCGAGACCGACCCGTCGAAGCAGTTCGACTACCAGCTCGCGGTGGAGAAGGACCTGTGGGCCGACGCGTTCGGCACGACGATCTTCCAGTTCCCCGCCATCCAGGCCTGGAACAAGAACGTCACAGGCGTCTCGCCGAGCTCGATCTCTCCGACGATCTTCGCGAACTTCTGGGAGTGGAAGACGACGGGGGCGACCGCCGCATCGGCGACCCCGACGCCGACCAGCTGAGCCGCTCCAGCATGCTGCTCGTGAGCAGCGTGTGACGTGCACGGAGGGCACCGGAACCACCCGGTTCCGGTGCCCTCCGTGCGTGGTCGACCACGGACCGCGACCCGGTCCACCGCCACGATCCCATCGACTCCACGAGGCACCGCGCGCCGTCACCGGCTGCCCGGGTCGCGTGGCGGCCCGCGCGTACGATGACGCGGCCACGGTGGGTTCCGCTGTCACTGCGAGGTATCGCTCCCGATGTTCATCTTCCTCTGGCGACGGCTGCTCCAAGGCCTCGCCACACTCCTGACGTCGAGCTTCTTGATGTATCTCCTGGTCAGCGTCTCGATCCGTCCGCTCCAGGATCTCGAGGAGAGCACGGCGCGCAACAAGGCCCAGCTCATCGCGGCCCGCCGGCAGCTCCTGGACCTCGACACGCCCGTCGTCGTGCGCTTCGGCAAGTGGCTCGGCCACGCACTCACCGGCGATCTCGGGACGGCCTGGCGAAGCGGCCAGGCGGTGAACGACAAGCTCGGCGGCGCGATGCTGTCGACGCTGCAGCTCGTCGGAGCAGCCACGGTCCTGGCGATCCTCTTCGGGGTCGCGGTCGGGATCATCAGCGCGTTGCGCCAGTACTCGGCGTTCGACTACCTGATCACGTTCGTGTCGTTCCTGCTCTACTCGCTGCCCGCGTTCTGGGTCGCGGTGCTCCTCAAGCAGTGGGGTGCCATCGGCTTCAACACCTTCCTCGCCGACCCCGTCCAGTCCTGGGCGTCCATGATCGTCGCGGGGGTCGTCCTGGGGCTCCTCTGGTCGCTCGCGATGGGCGGCGCCTGGCGGCGGCGGCTGCTCACGTTCGTCCTGGCCCTGGTCGCCACGGTCGGTGTGCTGTTCTACCTCTGGGCCAGCGACTGGTGGAGCTCACCGAACCTCGGGCCCGTGCTCATCGCGGTGGTGGGCGTCGCCGTGGCGTTCGGCGTCACGACGTTGTCGACCGGGCTGCGTCACCGGCGCGCGCTGTACTCCTCGCTCACTGTTGTTGCCCTCGGTCTCGCGCTCTACACGCCGCTGCAGTACCTGTTCGTGTACGTCGCGTTCGGCTGGCCCCTCACGATCGGGCTCGGCATCGTCGCCGTGCTCTCGGGCTACGCGGTCGGACGCCTGTGGGGAGGGCCCGACTGGGCGCAGTCCGCGCGGACGGCGGCGATCACGGCCGTCGTCATCGCCTCGATGGTCTTCCTCGACCGTGTCATGCAGGTCTGGCCCGACTTCTTCGGCTCCCAGGCGATCGGGGGTCGACCCATCGCCACGGTCGGCGATGCCACGCCGAACCTCGGCGGGGACTTCTGGGTGCGGACGCTCGACAGCTACACGCACCTCGTCCTGCCGACGATCTCGCTGCTGCTCATCAGCTTCGCCGGCTACACGCGCTACTCGCGGGCCAGCATGCTCGAGGTGATGGGCCAGGACTACATCCGCACCGCGCGGGCCAAGGGTCTGTCCGAGCGGACGGTCGTCATGCGGCACGGTTTCCGCAACTCGCTGATCCCGCTCGCGACGATCGTTCCGCTCGACATCGTGGCGCTGTTCGGCGGCGCGATCATCACCGAGCAGGTGTTCGGCCGGCCCGGCATGGGCCAGCTGTTCATCAAGTCGCTGCACAACGCGGAGATCGAGCCGATCATGGCGTACCTCGTCATCACGGCCTCGCTCGCGATCCTGGCGAACATCGTCGCCGACCTCATCTACGCCGCTCTCGACCCACGGATCCGGGTGAACGCATGAGCACGCCACCGAACCCCGCTGCGCACGGCGACTCGCCGAGCCCCCTGCCCGACGTCACCGAGGGCCTCGAGACCTCGATCGAGCTCAAGCAGGTCGAGGGCCTGTCGCAGGGGCAGATCGTCCGGTCGCGCTTCGTCCGGCACCGGGCAGCGGTGGTGGCGATGTTCGCGCTCGCGTTCGTCGTCCTCCTGGCGTTCACGTCGGTCGGCGTCGGACCGTGGACGGGGTGGTGGAAGTTCACGCCCAACGCGACGGGCTCGCTGACCCACGCCGGCGGCCGCCCCACGATGCACCTGCCCATGTGGCTCGGAGGGGACGGGTTCGCCATCGGCGACCACCCGTTCGGCCAGGACGAGGCCGGTCGTGACGTCTTCGCGCGAGTCATGCGCGGGACCCAGACGTCCCTCACCGTCATGGTCATCGTGGGTCTCGTCTCCACGGTGGTCGGCATCCTGGTCGGCGCGGTCGCCGGGTACTTCCGTGGGCACCTCGACAGCTGGCTGATGCGGTTCACCGACCTCGTCATCACGATCCCCGTGCTGGTCCTCGGGGCGGTCCTCGGCAGCCTCGCCGGCGGTCAGGGCGGCGCGTACCTGCTGGCGGTGTTCCTGGGCCTCGCGTCGTGGACGACCCTCGCGCGACTCGTCCGCGGCGACTTCCTCTCGCTGCGCGAGCGCGAGTTCGTCGACGCGGCGCGGGTCGCCGGGGCGAGCGACGTCCGCATCATCTTCAAGCACATGCTGCCGAACTCGATCGGCGTCATCATCGTCAACCAGACGCTGCTCATGAGCTCGGCGATCCTGCTGGAGACCGCGCTGAGCTTCGTGGGCCTCGGGATCCGGTACCCCAACGTGTCACTGGGTCAGCTCATCAACCAGTACCAGGAGGCCTTCGCGACGCGGCCCTGGCTCTTCTGGTGGCCGGGCCTCCTCATCGTCGTCATCGCCCTCAGCGTGAACTTCATCGGCGACGGCCTGCGCGACGCGTTCGACCCACGCCAGAAGCGCATCCCGTCGCAGCGCAAGATGGAGAAGAGCCTCGCTGCGCGGGCCGCGATCCAGGGGACGACGACGGCGGGTGCGGTCAGTGACCTGGGCACCGGCACGGGACTCGGGTCGGGGGCGTGATGCGGACCGGCTCAGGCGAGCAGGGCTCCCACGACCGCGATCACGCCGAGCGCTGTCACGACCGCGATCAGGCGCAGGTGCCAGGTCGTCGTCACGTGCACCCCGGTCGGGGGCGGGCCGGGTCGCAGGTGACCCGCCCGCTCGAGGCCCTCGCGACGCGTGGCGATCTCGAGGGCGACGACGTCGGCCGTGTGGCCGTCGGACCCGTCTCGCCCGCGCCGCGGTGCGAGCTGGGGTCCGCGGACTGTCGCCGCCTCAGCGCGGGCACCCATCGCGCTGCGCGCCGGCGCGGCCCAGGCGGTGAAGCGTCCGTCGGTCGTGTCGATCGTGAGCGACAGGCGGGTGTCCGCGCCGCGGAACGTCGGCCACGGGATGCGGACGGTGCGCAGGACGTTGCGCAGCACGATCTCGCCGTCGGACACCTCGACGTGCGGGTACCAGAACAGCGCCCACACGACGACGAGCCCCAGCACGGGGATCGCCCCGTACCGCAGCAGCTCACCGAGGCCACCCGAGGCGGCCGAGCCGACCAGCGCCGCGAGAGCGGCGACCGCCGCCACGACGGTGAGCACTCGTCCCGACGTCGCAGCGAACACTCGCGCAGGACCCATGCGCCCATGCTCCCAGACATGCCCCGCGCGTCCGTCGCCGCGCCGCGTGCCGCCAGGAAGGACCCGATCTCCCGTGGCCACTGACACCGCGCACGTCCCCGTCCCCGCGCAGCAGGCCGAACCTGTCCTGAGCGTCCGGGGTCTCGGCGTCGACTTCTACGTGGACGGCGAGTGGTACCCCGCCGCCATCGACCTCGACTACGACGTCCGGCCGGGCGAGGTGCTGGCGATCGTCGGTGAGTCCGGCTCGGGCAAGACGCAGTCGTCCATGTCGCTCATCGGCCTGCTCCCGCCCAACGGGCGTGCCCGCGGGAGCGCGAAGATCGACGGCCGTGAGCTCATCGGGATGCCGTCGCACCGGCTGCGCCAGATTCGCGGCAAGGAGATCGCCGTCATCTTCCAGGAGCCGATGACCGCGTTGAACCCCGTCTACACGGTCGGTTTCCAGATCGTCGAGACCCTGCGCACGCACTTCACGCTGTCGCCGAAGGAGGCGCGCGCGCGGGCCATCGAGCTGCTGACCCTCGTCGAGATCCCCGACCCCGAGCAGAGGTTCGACTCCTACCCCCACCAGCTCTCGGGCGGGCAGCGCCAGCGCGCGATGATCGCCCAGGCCCTCGCGTGCGACCCGCGGCTGCTCATCGCCGACGAGCCGACGACGGCGCTCGACGTCACCGTGCAGGCCGAGATCCTCAAGCTCATGCGGGACCTGCGCCACCGCATCGACTCCGGGATCATCCTGATCACGCACGACATGGGTGTCGTCGCCGACATGGCGGACAACATCCTCGTCATGAAGGACGGTCGCGTCGTCGAGCACGGGACGTCGGAGGCGATCTTCGGCAACCCGCAGCACCCGTACACGCGCAAGCTGCTCGACGCGGTGCCGCACCTGGGCACGGCGCGGCCTCTCTCCGCAGCAGCGGGCGAGCCGACGCCCGCGCCCGCCGAGGCTGCAGCGGCGCACCCGCTCGTCCTCGAGGCGCGCGGCATGGTCATCGAGTACCCGGGCCGCGGGCGTACCCCCGCGTTCCGTGCGGTCGACGGCATCGACCTGACGATCGGGTACGGCGAGGTCGTCGGGCTGGTCGGTGAGTCGGGCTCGGGCAAGACCACGATCGGGCGTGCGGTCGTGGGGCTGCTGCCGACGACGCACGGTGAGCTGACGATCGCCGGCGTGAACATGGTGGGGGCGAAGCGCAAGGACCTGGCGCCGCTGCGCAGCCAGGTCGGCATCGTCTTCCAGGACCCCGGGTCGTCGCTGAACCCGCGCCTGCCCATCGGCGAGTCGATCGGCGAGCCGCTGTTCCTGCACCACGGGATCAAGGGCAAGGCGCTGAGCCAGCGCGTCGAGCAGCTGCTCGACCAGGTGCAGCTGCCGCGCTCGATGCGCAACCGCTACCCGCACGAGCTGTCCGGCGGCCAGCGCCAGCGGGTCGGCATCGCGCGCGCCCTGTCGCTCGAGCCGAAGCTGCTCGTGGCGGACGAGCCGACCTCCGCCCTCGACGTGTCGGTGCAGGCCACGGTGCTGGAGATCTTCCAGGAGCTGCAGCGCGAGCACGGCTTCGCGTGCCTGTTCATCTCCCACGACCTCGCCGTCGTGGAGATCCTGGCGAGCCGCATCGCCGTCATGCACCAGGGCAAGCTCGTCGAGGTCGGCCGCACCGAGCAGATCGTGAACGACCCGCAGCACCCCTACACGCAGCGGCTCCTGTCAGCCGTCCCGGTGCCGGACCCGGCCGAGCAGCGTCGCCGCCGTGAGGCACGGGACGCCCTCATCGTCGCCGCGCAGCACGAGCAGGACGAGATCGAGCGGACCGCGAGGGCGCGCGAGACGGCCGACAAGCTCGACCACCTGGGCGAGGAGAGGATCCCGCCGACGGGCCTCTGAGCGGCGCCCGCAGAGGGCGTCGAGAGGCGCGCGCCGGGGACCGACGGGGGGTCGCTGAGGCCGAATGAAGCGGATCCACGGCCCGGGCGCGTAGAATCTACTCCGCGCCTCATGAAGCGGTGCGATCCCCACCTCCCTGAGATGAGTTTTCTATGTCTGTGCCTGCCGGCAAGAGTGTGCGCTCCGACCTGCGCAACGTCGCGATCGTGGCCCACGTCGACCACGGCAAGACGACCCTCGTCGACGCCATGCTCTGGCAGTCGGGTTCGTTCGGGGAGCACGCCCACGTCGAGGTCCGCGCGATGGACTCGGGCGACCTCGAGCGTGAGAAGGGGATCACGATCCTCGCGAAGAACACCGCGGTCCACTACACCGGACCCGCGGCGGCGGCCCACGGTCACCCCGAGGGCATCACGATCAACGTCATCGACACCCCTGGCCACGCCGACTTCGGTGGTGAGGTCGAGCGCGGCCTGTCGATGGTCGACGGCGTCGTGCTCCTCGTCGACGCGTCGGAGGGCCCGCTCCCGCAGACGCGCTTCGTGCTGCGCAAGGCGCTCGAGGCGAAGCTGCCCGTGATCCTCCTCGTCAACAAGGTCGACCGTCCCGACTCGCGCATCAGCGAGGTCGTCACCGAGTCGATGGACCTCCTGCTCGGGCTCGCGAGCGACCTGCACGAGGACGTCCCGGACCTCGACCTCGACGCCATCCTGGACGTGCCGGTCGTGTACGCGGCCTCGAAGGCCGGCCGCGCATCGATCGTCCAGCCCGCCGACGGCACCATGCCGGACAGCCCGAACCTCGAGCCGCTGTTCAAGATGATCCTCGACAAGATCCCGGCCCCGACGTACGACGCCGACGCGCCGCTGCAGGCGCACGTCACGAACCTCGACGCCTCGCCGTTCCTCGGCCGCCTCGCGCTGCTCCGTGTCTTCAACGGCACGATCCGCAAGGGCCAGACGGTCGCGTGGGCGCGGGCCGACGGCACGCTGCAGAACGTCAAGATCACCGAGCTGCTCGAGACGAAGGCGCTCGAGCGCGTCCCCACCGAGTCGGCCGGCCCCGGTGACATCGTCGCCGTCGCCGGCATCGAGGGCATCACGATCGGTGAGACCCTGACCGACCCCGACGACCCGCGGCCGCTGCCGCTCATCAAGGTCGACGACCCGGCGATCTCGATGACCATCGGCATCAACACCTCGCCGCTCGCCGGCCGGGGTGGCAAGGGCCACAAGGTCACGGCCCGCCAGGTCAAGGACCGCCTCGACAAGGAGCTCGTCGGCAACGTCTCGCTGCGTGTGCTCCCGACCGAGCGTCCGGACGCCTGGGAGGTCCAGGGCCGTGGGGAGCTCGCGCTCGCCATCCTCGTCGAGCAGATGCGTCGCGAGGGCTTCGAGCTGACGGTCGGCAAGCCGCAGGTCGTCACGCGCAAGATCGACGGCAAGACGTTCGAGCCGATGGAGCGCATGACGATCGACGTCCCGGAGGAGTACCTCGGTGCGGTGACGCAGCTGCTCGCCCAGCGCAAGGGCCGCATGGAGACCATGGCGAACCACGGCACCGGCTGGGTCCGCATGGACTTCATGGTCCCGGCGCGCGGGCTCATCGGGTTCCGCACGCGTTTCCTCACGGACACGCGCGGGACCGGGATCGCGTCGTCGATCGCTGACGGCTACGAGCCGTGGGTCGGCCCCATCGAGACGCGCATCAACGGCTCGCTCGTCGCTGACCGTTCGGGTCCCGTCACGCCGTTCGCGATGGTCAACCTGCAGGAGCGCGGATCGTTCTTCGTCGACCCCACGCAGGAGGTCTACGAGGGCATGATCGTCGGCGAGAACTCGCGCAACGAGGACATGGACGTCAACATCACCAAGGAGAAGAAGCTCACGAACATGCGCGCTGCCTCCAGCGACACGTTCGAGAACCTCACCCCGCCGCGCCACCTCACGCTCGAGGAGTCCCTCGAGTTCGCCCGCGAGGACGAGTGCGTCGAGGTCACGCCGACGGTGGTCCGCATCCGCAAGGTGATCCTCGACCAGTCCGAGCGCGCACGCGTGTTCGCGCGGACCAAGCGGGCCTGACCGCACGATGACTGGCTCGTCGCCGGGTGGGCTGCTGGCTGTCCACGCCCACCCGGACGACGAGACGCTCGCGACGGGAGCCCTGCTCGCGACGTGGGCCGGCGCCGGCCTGCTCGTGACCGTCGTGACGTGCACGCGGGGCGAGCTCGGCGAGGTCATCGGCCCGGCGCTCGCGCATCTCGAGGGCGACGGGCCTGCACTGGCCACGCACCGCGAGCGTGAGCTGGCCGCGGCACTCGAGGCGCTCGGCGTGACCGATCGTCTCTTCCTCGACACGATCGCGCCCGTGGCCGGCTGGTGCGCCTCGCCCGACGGTGCGAGCGCGGCACGTTTCACCGACTCCGGCATGGCGTGGGCGGGCGTCGCCCAGGCGGGGCGCCGCGAGGACCTGCCCGACGGCGCGTTCGTGGCCGTGCCGCTCGACGACGCCGCGGGTCGCCTCGCACGGGTGCTGAGGGACCGTCGACCGGTCGCCGTCGTCACGTACGAGCCCGGCGGCGGCTACGGCCACCCGGACCACGTCCGGGCGCACGATGTGACCGCGCGCGCCG
>DASVMA010000005.1:0-3791 GCA_036384595.1 Cellulomonas sp.
GCCGGCTCGTGCTCGTCGGGGTCGAGGCGACGGCGTTCGAGCACGGGGCAGCGCTCGGTGCGCCGGTCGTGGCGGCGCTCGACGCCGTCGTGGCGACCGTGGTCGGGCTCGCAGCGGACGTCGCGCAGGTCGGGGGGACCTCCCGTGTGCCTCGGTGAGGTCGTGCAGGTCGTCGAGGTCGTGCCCGACGGCCTGGTGCTCGCGCGCGCCGGGACCCGGACGCTGCAGGTCTCCCTCCTGACCCTCGACGGACCGGTCGTCCCGGGCGACTGGGTGCTCGCGCACTCCGGGTTCGCGCTGGCCCGGCTCACGGCCGCCGAGGCGCTCGAGGCCCGCACGCTCCGCGGCACCGTCCCGGCGCAGCTCGACCCCGAACCGTCCGACCCCAGCTCGTCCCGCCCGGTCCCGATGGAGGCAGCACCATGACGAAGACCCGACGCGCTGGACTGCTCCTCGCGCTCAGCACGGCCGCCATCAGCGGTGTGGCCGTGTTCCTCAACGGCAACGGCGTGCGCGCGTTCGGCAACGCCTCGCTGTACACGACGGCCAAGAACATCGTCGCGGCCGTCGTGCTGCTCGCGGTCGTCGCGGTCGGGTCCCGCGGCGGCGCGCGCCTGGACCGGCCGACGAGGCCCCGGCAGTGGCTCGGACTTGGAGCGGTGGCGGTGATCGGGGGGAGCGTCCCGTTCCTGCTCTTCTTCGAGGGCCTCAGCCGGGCCTCGTCGACCCAGTCGGCCTTCCTTCACAAGACGCTCGTCGTCTGGGTCGCGCTGCTCGCCGTGCCGCTCCTCGGAGAGCGACTGACCTGGGCCCACGTGGGCGCGATCGCCCTGCTCGTGGCCGGCCAGATCGGGCTGGTCGGCGGCGTGTCGTCCGCGCTGGGCTCGGGCGAGCTCATGATCCTGACCGCGACGCTGCTGTGGGCGGTCGAGGTCGTGCTCGCCAAGAAGCTGCTGTCGGGGCTGTCGTCGTGGACGGTCGGCGTGGCCCGGATGGGCGGCGGCTCGGTCGTCCTCGTCGCGTGGGCCGTGGCCAAGGGGCAGGCGGGGAAGCTGCTCACGATGGACGCCACCCAGTGGGGGTGGGTGCTGCTGACCGGCGTGATCCTCGCGGCCTACGTCGCGACGTGGTTCGCGGCACTCGCGCGCGCGCAGGCGCTCGACGTCACCGCGGTGCTCGTCCTGGCAGCCCTCGTGACCGCCGGGCTCCAGGCCACGGTCAGCGGTGTGGCGCTCGGCCCGCAGCTCATCTGGCTCGCGATGCTGCTCGCCGGCGGGCTCATCGTCTCGCTCCAGGCCTGGCGCGCACGCGACCCGCGGACCGCCGCAGCCGCGGCCTAGGAGGCGGTCGTGACCGGCGGGCAGGTGAGCGGCGCGCTGCTGTTCACCCGGTACGCCTACCCGCCCAACGCGCTCGGCTACTGCGGACCCGACGCGTCCCGGCAGCTCCTCGAGCAGGTCAGCGCGGGCCAGGACGACGCGGACCTGCGCCACCTCGCACGGGGATTCGAGGGTGCCTGGCCGTACCTCGAGCTCATCGCGGCCGCGAACGGGATCGGGGACCCGCTCGACGCCCGCGTCGTCGAGGCGTACTGGCTGGGCAACGCGCTGCTCGACCACGTGCCCGTCGCCATGACGGGGCGCTCGCTCGACGAGAGGTTCCGCGCCCGCGTCGGGCGGTCGTGGGAGCGGCTCGCGGAGGAGATCCCGGGCGCGCAGCCGCACCACAGCTTCCATGTCTTCGGCGTCTACCCGTGGGTCGGGCTGCTGCGCGAGGGCCGCCACGACGAACCGCTCCGGGTGCTCGACCGGTGCCGCATCCGCTGGGGCAAGGTCGTCGAGGTCACGGGGGAGCGCGCACTCGTGCTGAGTCGTCCGCTCGAGTGGGACGGTCGGGCCCTGCGCGAGGGGGCGCCGCGCCTCGAGCAGGTCGTGACAGCCGTCGACGGGCTCGGGCTGGCGGGGTCCGTCGCGCCGGGTGACTGGTGCTCGCTGCACTGGGACTGGGTGTGCGAACGCCTGGACCACCGGCGGCTGGTCGCACTGCGCTCGCGGTCGGCCGGGCAGCTCGCGGCGATCAATGCGCTGCCGTTCTCCGCCCCGGCTACCGTGCTCGCATGACGACGTCGTCACCGGGCGGAGCGGGTCGATGAGCGAGGCGGTCCGAGACTCGCCGTCCACGGACGTCGCCGCGCGGTCGGACGTCGCTGGGGCGCGCAGGTCGGACGCCGCGCGGCTTGTCCCCCTCTACGGCGTCGTGCTCGCGCTGCACGTCGTGGGGTTCGGGCTGTTCGCGCACTACGGCGGGCAGCTGCGGCTCGGCGGCGGGGGCGGCTCGTCGGCGGTGTACGCGGGCGCCGGGCTCACCGCCTACCTGCTGGGCGTCCGGCACGCGTTCGACGCTGACCACGTCGCCGCGATCGACGACACGACCCGCTACCTGCTGCAGAAGGGCCGCCGCCCGCTCGGTGTCGGGCTCGCGTTCTCGCTCGGCCACTCGACGGTCGTCCTCGGGCTGTCCCTGGGGATCGCGTTCGCCGCACAGGCGGCCGCTCGCGTGCAGTCGAGCTTCGCGGGCGCGAGCGCCGTCGTCGGACCGATCGTGTCGGCGTCGTTCCTGTACCTGCTCGCGGCGCTCAACGGGGCCGTCCTGGTCGGGCTCGTGCGGACGTGGCGCGCAGCCCGCCGTGGGGAGCACGACGACGTCGACCTCGCCGAGCTGCTCGCACGACGCGGGTTGCTCAACCGGCTGTTCCGCGGGCGCTACGACCGCCTGATCGACCACACCTGGCAGGTGTACGTGGTCGGGCTGCTCTTCGGGCTCGGGTTCGACACCGCGACCCAGATCGGTGCGATCGGGCTGGCCGCGGGATCGGCCGCGGGCGGGAGCCTGCCACCGCTCGCCATCCTCGCCCTGCCGCTGCTCTTCGCCGCGGGCATGACCTTGTGGGACACGACCGACGGGGTGCTCATGACCCGCGCCTACGGGTGGGCGTCGGGCCACCCGCTGCGCCGCGTCTTCTACAACATCACGCTGACCGGGCTGTCGGTCGCGCTGGCGGCCGGGATCGCGACCGTCGAGGTCGTGCAGCTCGTGGGGGACCGTGCCGGCTGGGCCGGTCTCCCACCGTGGTCCGCGCTCGCGTCGCTCGACCTCAACCAGGTCGGGATGGCGTCGTTCGTCGTTTTCCTGCTCACCTGGGTCGGTGCGGTCGCGCTGTGGCGGTGGCGACGGTACGACGAGCCCAGCCCTGACTGACAGGCAGCGGGACCCCGGCGACCCATGCCCCGGAGGCACGTCGACCACGTGTCGCCCGGCAGCACGACGCCGCCAGACCCGGAAGGCCTGGCGGCGTCGTGGGCCCGATCGGGCCGATCCCCGACCGAGGTCGGGTGGCTCAGGCGAAGCGGCGCCGGGCGAGCGTCGCGACCACCGAGCCGACGCCGAACAGTGCGATCGAGGCGAAGCCCCGGCCCACGTTGCTGGCGCCCGCACCGTCGACCCCGGCGATCTCGATCGAGTAGGCGGTGGCACCCGTGGCGCCCGACGGCGCGCCGTACGCCATGCCCTCGTCCGCCGCACGCTGCGCGCCGGCCGCGATGACCGCGTACTTCACGCCGTAGTCGGCCGCGGTCGCCTTGCCGTTCGACACGAGCACCGAGGTGCCCTCCTTCGAGAGCTGCCCGGCGCCGTCGACGAGAGCGGGTGCCCCGTCGGCTGCGGTCGTGAGCCCGTCGGCGAGGGTCGTCGACCCCGCGGCGGCCGTCCGGAGACCGGAGGCGAGACTGCCC
>DASVMA010000006.1:0-8681 GCA_036384595.1 Cellulomonas sp.
CCGGCCTGGGCCCTCGCACAGGGTGTGGCGACCGGGACGGCGGTCGCCTGGGCGGTGGGCGGCGGCGCGGCTGGTCCGGTCGGCGCCGGGGTGACGGTCGACGGCGTCGCGACACCAGCGGGCGGCAGAGATCCGGACGGCAGCGATCGGGGCGGCAGCGATCCGGGCGGTGGCACCGCGCCTGACGGCGGCGTGTCTCCAGGCGGCAGGAAGTCAGCGCGCGGCGAGCCCGAGCCGGTCCTCGGGGCGCCTCCCGGGGTTGGCACCGCTCCGGTGGTCGACGACGGGCCGGACCGGGGGCCGGGTGTCGACGGCTCGGCCGACGGGGTTCCCACGAGCCCCGACGCACTGTCGACGGACGCGCTGACCAGCGTGGCGTCCGCCGGGACGCCGGTCAGCGCGAGCACGGCGCCCACGATCCCGGCGAACCCGACAGCGGCCACAGTCGTGGCGACGTTCGTCGCACCCGAGGCCACAGCGGCGACGTTCGACAACGGCGACGACCCGAGCCCGGGCAGCGCCGACAGGATCGACGCGGGGCCCGCGACCACCCTCAGCCGACCGAGGCCGACCGCAAGGAAGGCGCGGACCACCTCGGGGTCGAACTGCTGGCCCGAGCACCGCGCGAGCTCTTCCCGCGCGGCCGACGCGGTCAGTGCCTTCTTGTAGGCCCGGGCGGACGTGATCGCGTCGTACGCGTCGGCGACGGCGACGATCCGAGCGCCGCGACTGATCGCCGGACCGGCGAGCCCGCGCGGGTACCCGTTCCCGTCCCAGCGCTCGTGGTGCTGGCCGATGGCGTCGGTCCACTCGCCGAGCCACGCCCCCAGCGGCCGAGTCAGCTCCATGCCCGCCGCGGGGTGCGTCGCGAGGACGGCCCACTCGTCGTCGGTCGGGAGCCCGGCCTTGTTGAGGAGCTCAGGGTCGAGGCGGAGCTTGCCGACGTCGTGCAGCAGCGCGGCCCAGCTCAGCTTGGCGGAGTCCCGCGCGGACAGGCCGAGCTCACGAGCGATGAGGGCCGCGTAGGCCTGGACGCGCTCGGAGTGCCCGCGGGTGCTGTCGTCGTGCTGGGTGATGCTCGCCACCAGCTCAAGGAGCAGCGCAGCGTGCTGATGATCCCCCCGCCGGCCCTCCTCACGACCGCGTCTCGCCTCGACGCGCCGGTGGAGCACCTGCGGAGAGTAGCGCCGTCGGGCGACCGCGAACCGTGTCGGTGCACGGTCGGGGAAGTAGGCAGTGAGTCGCAGCAGAGCGCTCAACGGCAGCAGCCGCCTGCACGCCCGACCCGCCACGACGAGCAGCACCGTCGACGCCGCGACCTCCACCGCGAGCCACAGCCAGATGTTCATGCCCAGGCGCGCCGCCGACGCCCAGCGGGCGGCCGCCAGTCCGAAGACGACCGCACCGAGCGGTGGCAGCGCGACGACCAGCACCCGGACGCACACCGCGAGCACGGGGTGCGGCTTCCACTGGCCGAGAGCGGTGTCGTCATAGTTCTGCGTTGGACCTGACGACATACCGCCTTATCGGCTGATCGCGAGCCGATCTGAATCTCGGCCGACAGCGGGACGGGGCGAACTCTTCAGAGCAACGGCAGGATCTGCTCGCGCACCTGCTTGCGCAGGATCTTCCCCAGCATCGAGCGTGGCGTGTTCTCGATCTGCACGATGCGGCGCGGGACCTTGTAGGCCGCGAGCTGGGCGCGGCAGTGGGCGCGCAACGCCTCCTCGTCGAGCTGGGCACCCGGTTCGAGCTCCACCGCGGCGACGACCATCTCGCCGCCGCGCTCGAGCGGCTTGCCGACGACTGCGGCGTCGACGACGGACGGGTGCATGCGCAGCACCGCCTCGACCTCCGACGGTGCGACGTTGAAGCCGCCGGTGATGATCAGCTCCTTGACCCGGTCCACGATCGTGGTGAACCCGTCGGCGTCGACGGTCACGACGTCGCCCGTGCGCAGCCAGCCGCCCGGCAGGAGGGACTTCGCGGTCTCCTCCGGGTTGTTCCAGTACCCCTGGAAGACCTGCGGGCCCTTGAGCAGCAGCTCGCCCGGCTCCCCCTGGGCGACCTCGACGGTGGGATCGTCCTGCTCGACGACCTTCATCAGCGTCGACGGGAAGGGCACCCCGATCGTGCCCGTCCGGCGCGTCGGGTGGAACGGGTTGCCGAGCGCGACGGGCGAGGACTCGGTCATGCCGTAGCCCTCGACGAGCAGCCCGCCGGACATGGACTCCCACAGCTCGACGACGTGTGCGGGCAGGTTCATCGCACCGGAGATGCAGAACCGGCACGACTTGAGCGAGATGCCCCGCTGCTTCGCGGCCATGGCGGTGCGCTCGTAGATCGGCGGGACCGCGCAGTAGACCGTCGCGGGCGACTTCTTCATGGCGTCGAGGATCAGGTCGGGGTCGAACTTCGGGAAGAGGACCAGCAGCGCCTGCTTGCGGATGCCGTAGGTCAGGTACAGCGTCATGCCGAAGGCGTGGAACATCGGCAGGATCGCGTAGAAGATCTCCTTGCGGTACTCCGCCCCGTGCATCCAGGCCTCACCCTGCAGGGCGTTGGAGTACAGGTTGTAGTGCGTCAACATCGCGCCCTTGGGGTTGCCCGTGGTCCCCGACGTGTACTGGATCGCGGCCAGGTCGTCGACCGAGGGACGCGGGTGGGTCGGGTCGATGCGACCGTGGCCGAGCAGCGCCTCCCACGGGATCGTTCCCGGCGCCGGCCCGGTCAGGGCCTCGCGGGACTCGCGCAGGCTCCGCACCGGCAGGTGCAGGGCCAGGCGCTTGACCGTGGGGAACGCCTTGAGCAGGTTGACCGACACGATGTGGTCGATCGTGACGTCGGCCGGGAACGCGCGGACGGCCGCGACGGACTTGTCCCACGCGATCACGACGCGGGCCTGGTGGTCCTCGAACTGGTGCCGCAGCTCGCGCGACGTGTACAGCGGGTTGTGCTCCACGACGACGGCGCCGAGGCGGAGCACGGCATAGAAGGCGACGACGTGCTGCGGGCAGTTCGGCAGGATCAGCGCGACGCGGTCACCGGCTCGCACCCCGAGCCCGCGCAGCCCCTCGGCCGCCCGGTCGATCTGGTCGCCGAGCTCGGCGTACGTCGTCCGACGCCCGAAGAACTCCAGGGCCGGGTGGTCGCCCGCCTCGGCCACGGACTGCTCGACCATCGCGACGAGCGACTGCGTCGGGAGCTCGATCGCGGCGGGCACGCCCGGCTGGTAGTTCTTGACCCAGGGCTGCTGGTCGGTGTTCACCATGGGGACATCCTGCCGCGAACCTGCGGCCCGCATGACGCAACCGGGCAGCAGGTCACGCGGGCAGCACGTCACCTTGGCTCGGCGTCAGCCCGGCGCTACGGCACCGCCCGCCGCGGTCTCACGGGCGAGGAACGCGTTCAGCTCGGCGATCGTCGTCATGATCGGTGACGGGAACACGACGGTCGTGTTCTTGTCCACGCCGATCTCCACGAGGCTCTGCAGGTTGCGCAGCTGCAACGCCAGCGGGTGGGCCATCATCACGTCCGAGGCCTCGCCCAGTGCCGCCGCTGCCAGGTGCTCACCCTCGGCGTTGATGATCTTCGCCCGCTTCTCCCGCTCGGCCTCGGCCTGCTTGGCCATGGCCCGCTTCATGCTGTCGGGCAGCTGGATGTCCCTCAGCTCGACCAGCGTGACCTCGACACCCCACGCGAGCGTGATGACGTCGAGGATCTCGCGGATGTCCAGGTTGATCCGGTCGGTCTCCGACAACGTCTCGTCGAGGGTGTGCTGACCGACGACCTTGCGCAACGTGGTCTGGGCGATCTGGTCGATCGCCGCGCTCACGTTCTCGATCGCCACCACCGACTTCACCGGGTCGATCACCCGGAAGTAGGCGACCGCGGCCACCCCGACGCTGACGTTGTCCCGCGTGATGATTCCCTGGGACTGGATCGGCAGCGTGACGATCCGCAACGACACCCGATGGAGCACGTCGACGAACGGGATGATCAGCCGGAAGCCGGGCTCCAGCGTGCGCTGCACCCGGCCGAACCGGAACAGGACCCCCCGCTCGTACTGCTTGATGATCCGCACCGCCATCGCGAAGACCAGCAGCACGAGAGCCAGGACCACAACCCAGACGTACACGGTGGCCACCTCCACTCCCCATCGTCCACCTTCGGCCTGAACCTGCAGGGGGAAGCCGCGAGCCCGTCAGTCGTCGTGCTCGGCGTGGGAACGCGTGTGCTCGACCGTCGAGGCGATGTAGACGGCCCGGTTCGCCGCGGGCTGGATGAGCACGACGGGGTTGTCGCAGTCGCGCGGGACCGCGATCATGTCGCGCGTCGACCCGTCGCCGGCGGCGGTCAGCGCGAAGGGCGCGCTGGACGAGGCCACCTGCTGGTCGCAGACCAGCGTGGCCACCACCGAGGCGATGGGGTTGACGCCGGTTCCGCGCGGCGGTGGGATCACGAGGCCGCGGATCTGCACGGTGATGCTGCCGGTGTCGTGCACACGCACCCGGCTCGGCCCGTTGACCCACGGCGCGCCGCCGGGGTTGATCCCCGCGACCACCGGGCTGGCCGGCGCCGGCATGCTTCCGACGAGCGCGGCATTCAGCAGGATGTGACCGCCGGACGGGGTGCCGTCGGCGAACGCCGGCGACGCGGCGAACCCACCGACAGCGAGCACGAGCGCAGCCGAGGTCGTCAGGGCGCGGATCGTTCGGGTCATGCGCATGGTCTGCTCCTTCTCGCGACGCTGCGAGGGCCATCGGAAGCGCGGCCCCCGTCACCCACAGACACGACCCGCTCGCGTGTTTGGTTCAGGCGGGACTCACCCCCGCGTTCAGGCCGCGCGGCCGATCGCACGCAGAGTCGCTCCGCGAAGGGCGTCCGACGTGACGCCGACCTCCGCCAGCACGGCGTTCACGTCGCCGTCGTCGCACCGCAGCAGCCCCAGCAGGAGGTGCTCGCTGCCGATCGACCGCGACTTCAGCCAGATCGCCTCCCGCAGGGCGAGCTGGAGCGCCTTCTTCGCCGACGGGGACAACCGCGTCCGACCCCGACGAGCGCGGCTCTCGGGGACGAGGTCGGGTCCGAAGGACTCCGCGAGGCGCGCCAGCACCACGTCCAGGTCGATGCCGACCGTCCGCAACGCCTCCGCGTCGTCGCTCGTCAGTGCGTCGCCGCGCACGGTGCGCCGTCGGACGGCCTCGCGCACCGCGTCGGTCTGCAGTCCTGCCTCGTGCAGGACCTGGTACCCGGCCCCTACGCCGGGCTTCAGGAGCCCGAGCAGC
This sequence comes from Cellulomonas sp., assembly GCA_036384595.1. Lineage (GTDB taxonomy): Bacteria > Actinomycetota > Actinomycetes > Actinomycetales > Cellulomonadaceae > Cellulomonas_A. Next base: position 5,289 of record DASVMA010000006.1, read on the forward strand.
AGGTGCTGAGCGCCCACGGGGTCATGGCCCAGTGCGCCGGCCTCCGCCACCGCATCCGAGACGACCGCGCGGGCTCCTTCGGTGAATCGTTCAAACATCGCGAGCACCCCTCTTCTTCTCCGCTGCCGCGTACTTCTGATGCACTGCCTGCTTGGTCACGCCGAGGACGTCGGCGATGTCCTGCCACGACCACCGCTGACGGCGCGCGTTGGCCACCTGCGCGGCCTCCAGCGTCTCGGCCAGGCGCCGAAGCGCTGAGGCGGCCCGCAGCCCCACGCGCGGGTCGGCGCCGGCCGCTGTCGCGGCGAGCTCTGATGTCGTGTCCATGCGTCAAGGTTAGTTGACACACGGCTCGTGTCAAGACTGATTGACGACAGGCTCTTCCGCTGCCGGCCAGCACCGACCACCATGTCTGGATGGATCCGCACGAGGCAGCGCAGCGCAGTGCCCGGGTCGCCGCGACCTTCGACCGGGTCGCCGACACCTACGACGCCGTGGGCGTCCCGTGGTTCACTCCGATCGCCGAGCACCTGGTCGCCGAGGTGGCCCCCGCACCCGGCGAACGCGCACTGGACGTCGGGACGGGACGAGGCGCAGCCCTGTGGGCGCTCGCGGGCGCCGTCGGCGCGACCGGCCACGTGACCGGGCTCGACCTGGCCCCCGCGATGATCGACGCGACACGGCGCGAGGCGGACGCGCGAGGCCTGACGACCGTGGACCTCGTCGTCGCCGACGCGACCGCACCCGACCTGCCGGGCGACTCGTTCGACCTTGCGGTCGCCTCGCTCGTGCTGTTCTTCATGCCCGATCCGCCCGTGGCGCTCCACGCCTGGCACAGCCTGCTGGTCCCGGGCGGTCGGCTCGGCCTGTCCACGTTCGGGCCACGCGACGCCGCCTGGGAGCAGGTCGACGACGTCTTCACACCGTTCCTCCCGCCGCAGCTCCTCGATGCCCGGACGAGCGGCAGGAGCGGACCCTTCGCCAGTGACGCCGGCGTCGAGGAGCTGGTGGCGGGCGCGGGTTTCAGCGAGGTGCGGACCGCGACGTTCGAGCAGGCCGTGACGTTCGTCGACGTCGAGCAGTGGCGGCGCTGGTCGTGGTCGCACGGCCAGCGCACGCACTGGGACGCCGTTCCGGTCGAGCGGCGCGACGACGTGCTCGCAGCGGCAGCCGAACGGCTCGAGTCCGCCCGGGACAGCACCGGCACGTTCACGCTGACGCAGCAGGTGCGCCTGACCGTCGGCGTGCGTCCCGTCGTCAGCCCGCGCGGGACCTGAGGTCCAGGTTCGCCCCCATGATGACGGTGCGTTCGGGCGGCAGGTGGAAGACCTCGGTGCGGCTCGCGGCGTTGTGGGCCATCCAGACGAACAGTCGCGCTCGCCAGTCCCGCAGACGCGGGGTGCCCGTCGCGTGGACGGTGAGGACCGACAGGAAGTAGTGCGCCTCGTCGATGTCCACCAAGAGCTCTCCGGACTTCCCCACCGCGAGCGCGAGGCCCTTCGGGATGTCCTGGCTGTCGTTGAACCCCACGCGGATGCAGACGTGGACGATGCCGTCGTCGGAGCGGCCGAGGTCGTCGACGACGACGCGGTCGACGTGATGGATGTGCGGCACGTTCTCGTTGATGATCTGCACGATCACCACGTGCTCGTGCAGGACGTGGTTGAAGGTGACGTGCGAGCGGAGCGCGAGCGGTGTCGTGGTGCGGTTGGGGTGCGGGAACACGGCCAGACCCGGCACGCGCGGCACGCCGGTCGCCCGGACCATGTCCACGAACTCGTCGAGCGACCCTTCGAGCTCGGCGCGCCGCACCGCGAGGATGCCCGCGCCCTTGCGCCAGGTCGTCATGAGCGTGACGACGACGACCGCGATCGTCAGCGGCAGCCAGCCCCCGCTGACGACCTTCGTGAGGTTCGCTGCGAAGAAGGTGACCTCGAGGAGCCCGACGACGGCGGAGTACGCGACGATCTTCCACATCGCCCAGTGCCACACCCGGAGCGCCAGCAGCAGGAACAGCAGGCTCGTCAGGCCGAGCGTCCCCGTGACCGCGAGCCCGTACGCGGTGGCGAGCCGGCTCGAGCTCTGGAAGACCGAGATCAGCAGCAGCACACCGAAGTACAGGATCCAGTTGACGACCGGCACGTAGATCTGACCGCCTTCCTCGCGCGACGTGTGCTTGACCGCGAGTCGCGGGAACAGCCCGAGGCGAACAGCCTGCCGCGAGACCGAGAACGCGCCGGAGATCACCGCCTGGGACGCGATCACGGTCGCGAGCGTCGCGAGGACGACCAGCGGCAGCGTCGCCCACGAGGGCGCGAGGTTGAAGAACGGGTTGTCGATCGTGGTCGGCTCGTGCAGGATCATCGCGCCCTGGCCGAAGTAGTTCAGTGCGAGCGCGGGTAACACCACCGCGTACCAGGCGGTGCGGATCGGTCGCGCGCCGAAGTGACCCATGTCCGCGTAGAGCGCCTCGGCCCCGGTGATGGTCAGCACGACGGCGCCCATGGCGATGAAAGCCGTGAAGGGGTGCTCGACGACGAAGGCCAGCGCGTACGTCGGCGACAGTGCACCGAGGATGTCGGGGTGCCGGACGATGTGCGGCACCCCGAGGGCTGCGAGCACGACGAACCACACGGTCATGACGGGCCCGAACGCCTTGCCGACCGCCTCGGTGCCCCACCTCTGGACGACGAACAGCACCGTGAGGACCGCGACCGAGACCGGCAGGACGAGCTGCTTGAGCGACGGGTTGACCACGACGACGCCCTCGATCGCGGACATCACCGAGATGGCCGGGGTGATGACGCTGTCGCCGTAGAAGAGCGCGGCACCGAACATGCCCAGCACCATCGCGACGGCCAGCCGGCGGGGTTGCAGGAGCTTGTCGCGCAGCAGGGCGACGAGGGCCAGGATGCCGCCCTCACCGTCGTTGTCGGCCCGCATCAGGAGGGCCACGTACTTGACGGACACGACGATGGTGATAGACCAGATCACCATCGAGATGACGCCGAAGACGTCCACCGGGGTGGGCTTGACGTTGTTGTGGTCGATGCTGAAGACGGTCTGCAGCGCGTACAGCGGGCTCGTGCCGATGTCCCCGAAGACGACGCCGAGGGCGCCCAGCGCGAGGACGGCGCCCGCACCCCGCCTGGTCGCGGGGGCCTCGGCCGCGACCGCCGCCGCCGACTCCGACGGCTCGCCGGGACTCGTGGCCGGCCGCGGTCTGTCGATGCCCTCACTGGTGCTCACTGACGGATCGTCGCACAGGAGAGCTCAGTGAGCCCGAGCGCCAGACCCGTCCCACCACGCGAGCACGCGCGTCCCGAAGAGCGTCAGCCATCTCGACGGCTCCCCTACCGGCGCGTCGACCTCGAACCACACGCGCCCGGGCTG
>DASVMA010000007.1:0-5889 GCA_036384595.1 Cellulomonas sp.
GCAGCCTGAGAGCCGGCGGCCTCCGGTGCAGCCTCGACGACGGCCTCGGCCTCGGGAGCAGCCGCCTCGTCGGACGCCTCAGCCTCCGGCGTGGCCTCAACGGCGACTACCTCAGCCTCCGGCGCAGCCTCCTCGTCGGGTGCGGCATCGATCGCTGCAGACTCCTCCGCGACGGTCGACTCGGCCGCGGAGTCGACCGCAGACGTGGTCGACGACGTCACGTCGTCGGGCCCTGCGGCTGACGGTGCGGGGACCTCGTCGGGCTCGTGCTGCGTCGCAGCCGGGTTCTCGGTCACTGGGTCTCCACTCCCTCGATGGTGACGCGGGTGGCGGGCGCACCGTCGGTGCCGCCCCCCGTGACTCCCGCGTCAGCGATTGCCTGCACCACGCCCAGTCCGGACGTGATGTGGCCGAAAATCGTGTATCCACCCGCGGTGTCGGCCGGGATGGTCGTGTCCTGGTACACCAGGAAGAACTGGCTGCCCATGGACGACCCGTTGTTGGACTGGCGGGCCATGGCGATCGTGCCTGCCTTGTAGACGCCGTCGGCCGGGGCGTTCTCGATGGGGCCCCACGCGTAGCCCGGTCCGCCGGTCCCGCCGGATCCGCTCTCGCCTGTCGCGGTCGGGTCGCCGCACTGGAGGACATGGATGCCGAGCGCGAGCCGGTGGCACACGGTGCCGTTGAAGTAGCCGTCCTTCGCGAGCGTCACGAAGTTCGCGACGGCCTGCGGTGCGGCCGCACCGTCGAGCTCGATGCCCAGCGCGCCGCTGGTGAGCGTGAGGGTCCCGGTCCAGGTGCGGGCGCCGGCGATGCTCGCGTCGGGCAGAGTGCGCGTCGAGGTCGGCGAGGGCGACGCCGAGCTGGTCGAGGAGGGGGTCGCCGCGCTCGGCTTGTCGCCAGTGACGGCAACAGCCACGGCGACACCGACGGCCACCAGAAGCACGCCGAGGAGCGAGCCGACGATGACCTGCAGGCGGCGGCGTCGTGCCTTGTGCTCGGCCTGACGCTGCTGCCACTTCTCGTACCGGCGGCGCTCGTACTCGCGCTCGCGCTTGCTCGACGACACGCATGCTCCTCGACGACGGGCGAGCGGCGAGACTCTGGCCTGCCGCGACGCACTCCTGGACCCCGACAGTCTAGGCAGCCGTGGCCAGCTGGTCGCCACAGCGGACCGCGCCGAGGTCACGGTCTGGTCTCGACAGGCGGCGTCCGGACGTCGGCGATGGTCGGTAGCGTGGCCGTATGGAGCTCCTGACCGTCGTCGCGCCCGTGTTCGGCACCAACTGCTACCTCGTCGTCGCCGACGACAGCACGTGCGTGATCGTCGACGCCGGCGCCGGCGTCGCGCCGGGGGTGCGCCGCGTCGTAGCCGAGCGCGGCCTGACGCCCGTCGCGGTCCTGGCCACGCACGGCCACGTCGACCACACCTGGGACGCGGCCGAGCTCACCGCGGAGTTCGACGTGCCGTTCGTGCTCCACGCCGCGGACGCGTACCGGTTGACGGACCCGTTCGGCACGCTCGGGCAGGTCGGGGCGAGCCACGACGAGGACGGACCGCTCGCTCGCGCCCTGGCAGAGATCGGCGCCGGTCCGGACTCGTACCGCGCGCCCGACCGGGTCGAGCCGTTCGGCAGCGAGCCCGGACCCGGCGGACGCACGGCCGACGTCGTCCTCGAGCTCGGTGGTGTGCACCTCGTCGCCCGCCACGCACCGGGCCACACCCAGGGTTCGACGCTCTACCTCCTCGACAGCGAGCCCGCGGTCGCGCTCACGGGGGACGTGCTCTTTGCCGGGTCGATCGGTCGGTCGGACCTCCCCGGCGGCGACGACGCCGTCATGGCGAGCACGCTCCGGGACGTCGTGCGGAACCTCGACCCTCAGACGCTCGTGCTGCCGGGCCACGGGCCGTCGTCGCGGCTCGGCGCCGAGCTGCGGACCAACCCCTACCTGCGCGGGTAGTCCCTCGCGTACCTGGCAGGATGGGGCACCATGGCCCGACCGACCCCGCTGTCCGGATTCCCTGAGTGGCTGCCCGACGGGCGCATCGTCGAGCAGCACGTGCTCGACGTGCTGCGCCGCACGTTCGAGCTCCACGGCTTCGCCGGCATCGAGACGCGGGCCGTCGAGCCGCTGGACCAGCTGCTGCGCAAGGGCGAGACCTCGAAAGAGGTGTACGTGCTGCGTCGGCTCCAGGAAGAGGTCGGGGCCGCGGGCGACGACCGCGCCGGTCAGCTCGGACTGCACTTCGACCTGACCGTGCCGTTCGCGCGGTACGTGCTCGAGAACGCCGGGCACCTCGCGTTCCCGTTCCGCCGCTACCAGATCCAGAAGGTGTGGCGCGGCGAGCGGCCCCAGGACGGACGCTTCCGCGAGTTCGTGCAGGCGGACATCGACGTGGTCGCCGCGGGGGAGCTCGCGTACCACTACGAGGTCGAGCTGCCCCTCGTCATGGCTGAGGCGCTGGGCGCGCTCGGGTCGATCGGCGTGCCGCCCGTGCGCATCCTCGTCAACAACCGCAAGGTCGCCGAGGGGTTCTACCGGGGCCTCGGGCTCGACGACGTGGACGGCGTGCTGCGCAGCATCGACAAGCTCGACAAGATCGGCGCGGACGCCGTCGCCGAGCTCCTCGTGGCCGAGACCGGCGCGACAGCGGAGCAGGCCGAGGCGTGCCTCGCTCTCGCGGCGATCTCGGGGGACGACGACGGTGTCATCACCCGGGTCCGCGACCTCGCGACCGCGCACGCGGTGACCTCCGAGCTGCTCGAGGAGGGGCTGGGCGAGCTCGGCACCCTCATGAGGGCCGCAGCGACGCGCGCGCCCGGTGTCGTCGTCGCTGACCTGAAGATCGCCCGTGGGCTCGACTACTACACCGGCTCGGTCTACGAGACGCTGCTCGTCGGGCACGAGCAGCTGGGCTCGATCTGCTCCGGCGGGCGCTACGACACCCTCGCGTCCGACGGCACCACCACCTACCCCGGGGTCGGGCTGTCCATCGGCGTCTCCCGGCTGGTCTCCCGGCTCCTGACGGGAGGGCTCGTGCGGGCCACCCGCTCTGTGCCCAGCGCAGTCCTGGTCGCGGTCACGTCCGAGGACCTGCGACCGGCGTCGGACGCCGTGGCGACCGCGCTCCGCGTGCGGGGGATCCCGGTGGAGGTCGCGCCCTCGGCCGCGAAGTTCGGCAAGCAGATCAGGCACGCGGACCGACGCGGCATCCCGTTCGTGTGGTTCGTGGGCGCCCAGGACGAGGACGGCACCCCGACCGCCGACCAGGTCAAGGACATCCGCTCGGGTGACCAGCAGGCGGCAGACGCCGCGACCTGGGAACCGTCGTCCGACGACTGGTGGCCTCGGGTCGTCCCCGCGACCTGACCGCCGCCGCCGTTGACTAAGATCTCCAGAGCGCCGGTCTCCGCGCGCCCCTGATCGTCCCGGAAGGACTGATTCGTGCTTCGCACCCATACGGCCGGCTCGCTGCGAGCCGAGCACATCGGCACCACCGTCACCCTCACGGGCTGGGTGGACCGGCGCCGGGATCATGGCGGGGTGGCGTTCATCGACCTCCGGGACGCGTCGGGCATCGCCCAGGTCGTCATCCGCGACGAGGCGGTGGCGCACGGGCTGCGCAACGAGTACGTCCTGCAGGTGACCGGCGCGGTCGGCGCCCGCCCCGAGGGGAACGAGAACGCGCACCTGGCCACCGGGGCGATCGAGGTCGTCGCCGAGACGGTCGTCATCCTCAACGAGTCCGCCCCGCTGCCGTTCCAGGTGTCGTCGGCCCTCGACGAGACGGTCGGCGAAGAGGTCCGGCTCAAGTACCGGTACCTCGACCTGCGTCGCCCCGCACCCGCGCACGCGCTCCGCCTGCGCTCCAAGGTCAACCAGGCTGCGCGGCGCGTCCTCGACGCGCACGACTTCGTCGAGATCGAGACGCCCACCTTGACGCACTCGACTCCCGAGGGCGCACGCGACTTCGTGGTGCCGGCTCGGCTCTCGCCCGGCTCCTGGTACGCCCTGCCGCAGTCGCCGCAGCTCTTCAAGCAGCTGCTGATGGTCGCCGGCATGGAGCGCTACTACCAGATCGCCCGGTGCTACCGCGACGAGGACTTCCGCGCCGACCGTCAGCCCGAGTTCACCCAGCTCGACGTCGAGATGAGCTTCGTCGAGCAGGACGACGTCATCGAGCTCGGCGAAGAGGTCCTGGTCGCGTTGTGGGACCTGATCGGCTACACGATCCCGACGCCCATCCCGCGCATGACGTTCCTCGACGCGATGGACCGGTTCGGCAGCGACAAGCCTGATCTGCGCTTCGGTCTCGAGCTCGTCGAGATGACCGAGTTCTTCACCGACACCCCGTTCCGCGTGTTCCAGGCGCCGTACGTGGGCGCCGTTGTGCAGCCGGGTGGCGCTGCGACACCCCGCCGCGGCTTCGACGCATGGCAGGACTGGGCCAAGCAGCGCGGCGCCAAGGGACTCGCCTACGTGACGGTCTCCGAGGACGGCGAGCTCGCCGGACCGGTGGCCAAGAACCTGTCCGACGCCGAGCGCGCCGGTCTCGTCGCGGCCGTCGGCGCCAACCCGGGGGACGCGGTCTTCTTCGCGGCCGGCAAGCGCGCCGAGGCCCAGACGCTGCTCGGTGCGGCACGGCTCGAGATCGGGCGGCGGGGCGGCCTCATCGACCCGGCCGCGTGGGCGTTCGTCTGGATCGTCGACGCGCCGCTCTTCAAGCCCACGGGTGAGGACGACGACGTCTCGCTCGGCACCAGCGCCTGGACGGCCGTGCACCACGCGTTCACGTCGCCCACCCCGGAGTGGATCGACACGTTCGAGCAGAACCCCGGCGCCGCACTGGCCTACGCCTACGACATCGTCTGCAACGGCAACGAGATCGGTGGCGGCTCGATCCGTATCCACCGTCGTGACGTCCAGGAGCGGGTCTTCGGGGTCATGGGTATCGACGAGGCCGAGGCCCAGGAGAAGTTCGGCTTCCTGCTCGACGCCTTCCAGTTCGGCGCGCCGCCGCACGGCGGCATCGCGCTCGGCTGGGACCGCGTCGTCGCGCTGCTCACGGGGTCGGAGTCGATCCGCGACGTCATCGCGTTCCCGAAGTCGGGCGGCGGCTACGACCCGCTGACCGGGGCTCCGGCGCCCATCACGCCCGAGCAGCGCCGCGACGCCGGTGTGGATGCGAAGCCGAAGGCACCCGTCGCCGCAGTCGCGCAGTAGCTCGTCACTGCCCCGTCACTCGTCGAGAGCTGGCGGGGCAGTGCGCTGCCCACACGTCACGGCGTGTCGACCCGAGCGGCGGCCACCCACCGCCACAGCCTGGGGATGACCCAGACCCACATCAGGGGGTTCTCGGGTTCGATCGCGACCCACCATCGCGGGCCGACCCATGCGAGCAGGCACAGCGCCACCGCGACGAGGACGCACCACCAGCCCAACGCCATCGCCAGGACGACAGCGATCGCGGCGACGCTCCCGAGGATCAGCGTCGTCGCGAGCGCAGCGATCGTGAGGCGGAAGCCGTAGGACGGTGACGACGCCATCAGTGTCAGTGCGTGATCGCGAGGCGCGCGTAGAGCCGGCGCAGGAACGGTGGCGACCACCAGTTGCCGCGCCCGAGGACGGTCATCGTGGCAGGCACGAGCAGCAGCCGGACGACCGTCGCGTCGATGAGGACCGCGACCGCCAGTGCGAACCCGACCTCTTTGATGACCAGGAGCTTGCCCGCGACGAAGCCCGCGAACACCACGATGATGATCGCCGCTGCGGACGTGATGATCCGTCCGGAGCGCTGCAGCCCGAGCCGCACCGCGTCGTCGTTCGAGAGACCCGAGTCGTGCAGCTCCTTGATCCGCGACAGCAGGAAGACCTCGTAGTCCATCG
>DASVMA010000008.1:0-11031 GCA_036384595.1 Cellulomonas sp.
TTGTTCCAGATCTTCGGGAACTGGGGTCTCCTCGACAAGACGGTCGGGGTCGTCATCGCCGACACGGCCCTGCTCATCCCGTTCGCGACGCTGCTGCTCCGACCGTTCTTCCGATCGGTGCCACCGCAGCTCGAGGAGGCGGGCGCCATCGACGGCGCGTCGGTGCTGCGGACCTTCTTCTCGATCGTGCTCCCCGTGGCCCGCAACGGCGTGTTCACCGTGGGGACGCTCGTCTTCCTGCTGTCGTGGGGCGAGTTCCTGTACGCCGTGAACATGTTCCTCTCGCCGGGCAGCTACCCGATGAGCGCGCTCCTCGCGCAGCAGGTCTCGGCGTTCGGCATCAACTGGCCCGGGCTGATGGCGCTCGCCGTCATGACGTCCGTGCCGATCATGCTCGTCTTCACCGCGACCTACCGGCTGCTGCGCGACGGCCTGACCGTCGGCGCGGTCAAGTGACCGCACCGCGCGGCGGCACGCCGCCACACCCGAACGACTCGCACCGACCTGACCTGGAGCCTGCTATGCCCGCCCTTCATGATGCCGATTCCCGTCCCGGGCTGCTCGTCCCGGCGGACCGCCCGGACCGCGGCCGACCGGTCGCCCCGTCGTCGGGCACCTGGCGCCCCCTCGGGATCGGTGAGGTCACCATCGACGGCGGGTTCTGGGCCGACCTGCAGCGGCTCAACGCGACCGCGATGATCGCGCACTGCGAGGCGTGGATCGAGCAGATGGGATGGATCGGCAACTTCGATGCTGCCGCTCAGGGGCACCTGCCCGAGCGCCGGCGCGGGCGGGAGTTCTCCGACTCGGAGATCTACAAGCTCCTCGAGGCGATGTCGTGGGAGGTCGGCCGCACGGGGGACGCGGACATGGAGGCACGTCTCCAGGCGCTCGTCGCCCGGGTCGCCGCCGCCCAGGACGCCGACGGCTACCTCAACACCCGGTTCGGTCGGCCGGGGCAGGGCGCCCGGTACAGCGACCTGCAGTGGGGTCACGAGCTCTACTGCTTCGGCCACCTCATCCAGGCCGGCGTCGCGCGGGCGCGCACGCACGGCACGGACGAGCTCGTGCGCGTCGCGATCCGCGCGGCTGACCACGTCTGCGACGTGTTCGGGCCGAACGGCAACCAGGGCGTGTGCGGGCACCCGGAGATCGAGGTCGCGCTCGTCGAGCTGTACCGGCTGACGGGGGAGCGCCGGTACCTCGACCAGGCGCGGCGCTTCGTCGAGCGACGTGGGCACGGGGTGCTCGGCGACATCGAGCTCGGGCGGCAGTACTTCCAGGACGACCAGCCCGTGCGCGAGACGACCGTCATGACGGGCCACGCGGTGCGCGCGCTGTACCTCGCGTCTGCGGCGGCCGACCTGGCGATCGAGGACGACGACGCCGAGCTGCTCGCCGCGGTCGCGCTCCAGACGGTGAGCACGCTGGCCCGGCGCACCTACCTCACGGGTGGCATGGGCGCGCACCACGAGGGCGAGTCGTTCGGCCTCGACCACGAGCTCCCGCCCGACCGGGCGTACTCCGAGACGTGCGCGGGCGTCGCGTCCGTCATGCTCAACCACCGGCTCCTGCTCGCAACGGGCCGCTCCGAGCACGCCGACGCGGTCGAGCGCACGCTGTACAACGTCGTCGCGACCTCGCCGGCAGCCGACGGGCGCGCGTTCTACTACACGAACACGCTGCACCAGCGGACCCCCGGCAGCCTCCCCGAGGCGGACGTCGCGAGCGCCCGGGCGTCGTCGAGCCTGCGCGCCCCGTGGTTCGAGGTGTCCTGCTGCCCGACGAACGTCACGCGCACCGTCGCCTCGCTCGGGGCCTACGTGGCCTCGGTCGACGGCGGCGGCGTCCAGCTGCACCAGTACGCGCCCTCGACGGTGCGGACCCGGATCGGCGACAGCGGCGACGTCGTCCTGCGCATCGAGACCGGCTACCCGCTCGACGGCGCCATCCGGGTCACGGTCATCTCCGGGCCCCAGACGCCGTGGACCCTCAGCCTGCGCGTGCCGGCCTGGGCCCACGGGGCGGTCCTCGCCGCGGGCGGGGAGCAGCGCGACGCCGAGCCGGGCTACGCGACCGTCACGCGCGCCTTCGAGCCGGGTGAGGTCGTCGAGCTCCACCTGCCGGTCGTGGCCCGGTGGACCTGGCCCGACGCCCGCGTCGATGCGGTGCGCGGGCAGGTCGCGGTCGAGCGCGGCCCGCTCGTGCTGTGCCTGGAGTCGACCGACCTCGGGGCGAGCGTCAACACCGCCGTCGTGCGGACCGACGTGCCGCCCCTCGAGGACGGCGGGGCGGTCAAGGTCGCGGTCTCGACGCTCGACGTCGGGGACGCCGGCTGGCCGTACGGCGAGCACGGCGCGCCGGACGGACCCGGCACCGTGCGCGGGACGGTCGACCGCGGGCTCGTCAGCCTCATCCCGTACCGGCAGTGGGCGAACCGTGGTCCGTCAACCATGCGGGTGTGGATGCCGACCCTCGACTGACCGCCGCCGCCGTGAGATCAGGTGGCAGACGTGCTCGCGTAGTCCCTACGTCCCGGGTCCTGAGGCGCGCTGCGGAGCATGATCTGGCTGGGCAACGGCGCCGCTTCGAGCAAGAGGATGGTACGTCAATGACGATGTGGGCAGATCAGTCCGTGACCGAGATCTCCGCCGAGCGCGTCTCTGGACCGGTCGACGACGACGGTGCGAGCCCCGTGTGGGACGCCCGCACGAAGGCGCTGCGCTATGTCGACGTCAGCCGTGGCGACATCCTCACGTTCCACGCACAGACCGGTCTCGCCGAGCGTCAGCACGTCCGCGGCGGGGCTGTCGCGCTCCGTCCGCGTCGGGGTGGCTGGGCGCTCGTGACGCAGCACAACGTCGTGGCGCTCGACGCCGGGCTTCGGCCCGAGGGGCTGTCGGTGCCGCTCGTCGACGGGTGGGGTCCTGTCACGGATGCGCTGTGGGGGCCGGACGGGTTGCTGCACGTCGCCACGTCGGCGGCGGGCACCGCGACGGGGGCCGTGCACCGCCACCGGTCGGACGGTGGCTGGGACACCCTCGCCGACGGGCTGGCCGACCCGCGCGGGCTGTCGTTCGACGCGGCGCGAGCGCGCATGTACGTGACGGACGCCCCCGCGGCAGTGCTCGTGGCGGACCTCGACGACGCGGGCCGGTGCGGCGCACTGCGGCCGTGGGTGACCCTCACGGCGCACGGGACCCCCCGGGGCACCGCGATCGACTCCGACGGCGGCGTGTGGGTCGCCGTGCACGGTGCCTCGGTGGTGCTGCGCTACACCGTCGACGGCGCGCTGGACCGGGTCGTGCACGTCGCCGCGAGCCAGGTCACCGGGTGCGCGTTCGGCGGGCCCGACCTGGGCGACCTCTACATCACGACGTCACCTGTGGATGACGGGCGGCCAGGAAAGCCCGTGGGCTCGTTGTTCTGCGCTCGGCCGGGTCTGTTCGGCGCTCCGCCCACCGGCCCGCTCCCGGTGCTCTGAGAGGACCGACCGAGCCTGCCGACCCACGCGGCCTCAGTGTCGGTCCCGGCCTGCCGATAGGGGAGTGAGGTGTCGCAGCGACGAGTGCTGCGGCTCGACGCCCCGGTGATGCCAGGAGCCCAGATGCCCGCCCAGAGTGGACCCGATCCGATCGACGAGCTGGGCGCCCAGCTCGCCGAGAGTCGGCGTCTGCTGCGATCCGTCATCGACCAGGTCCCCGCGATGATCGGGTACTGGAACCGCGACCTGCACAACGTGCTGGCCAACGAGGCCTACGTCGACTGGTTCGGCATGTCGCCCGACGAGATCCTCGGGATCCACATCCGCGAGGTGCTCGGTGAGGAGCTCTTCGAGCTGAACCTGCCCTACATGCAGGCTGCCCTCGGTGGGGTCGCGCAGCACTTCGACCGGACGATCGTCGACGCGAGCGGCGAGACCCGGTACTCGCAGGCCGACTACGTCCCCGACGTGGACGCGGCCGGACGCGTCATCGGCTTCTTCGTCCTCGTCAGCGACGTCACGGCACGCACCAAGGCCGAGATGGCGCTCGTGCCGCTGCTCGCCGAGCTCGAGCACCGGGCGATGACGGATCCGCTGACGGGTCTGGCGAACCGCCGAGAGCTCACTCGTCGGTCGGAGGTCGCGCTGACGGACCTGGGCGGGCACGAACCGGGAACGCGCTTCGTCGGTCTGCTCGTCCTCGACCTCGACGGCTTCAAGTCGGTCAACGACCTGCTGGGTCACGACAGCGGCGACGAGCTCCTGATCATCGTCGGTCGGCGGCTCGCCGGCGCGGTGCGGGACGTCGACGTCGTGGCCCGGGTGGGGGGTGACGAGTTCGCGATCCTCATCCCGGACCTCGCCGACCCGCTCGATGCGAACCGCCTCGCCGACCGGTTGCTCCCGCTGCTCCGGCAGCCGATCCGGCTCGGGCCGGGTCGGGACGAGCTCGTGCGGATCGACGCGAGCGTCGGGGTGGTCGCCGCCGCCGCGGGAACGCCCGACCTCGCGCTGAGGTCGCTCCTGCGGGAGGCCGACCGGCGCATGTACCTGGCCAAGAACGCACGGGTCGCGCTCTAGCGAAACCGCCGCCCCGGTGTCGTCAGACGGCGTCGTCCCCGCGCTCGTTCGTCCGGACCCGCACGACCTCGTCGACGGTCTGCACCCAGACCTTGCCGTCGCCGATCTTGCCGGTGCGCGCGGCAGTCACGATCGTGTCGAGCACCTGCGCCACGGTGTCGTCGGTCACGAGGACCTCGACCCGAACCTTCGGGACGAAGTCGATCTGGTACTCGGCACCCCGGTACACCTCGGTGTGGCCGCCCTGACGTCCGTAGCCCTGGGCGTCGGAGACGGTGAGGCCGCGTACCCCGATGCTGCCGAGGGCGTCGCGCACGTCGGCGACCTTGAACGGCTTGACGATCGCGGTGACGAGCTTCATCAGGAGACCCTTCCCAGGCTGGAGGTGGCGGTGAACTCGTAGGCGCTCTCGGCGTGCTGGCTCGAGTCGAGGCCCTCGTACTCCTCTTCGGGCGTCACGCGCAGCCCGATCGTGGCGCGCAGCGCCCACGCGATGGCGTACGACGCGGCGAAGGCGAAGGCCGAGGCCGCCAGCACGCCCAGCAGCTGGTGCCCGAGCTGGGTGAGCCCGCCGCCGAGCAGCAGGCCCTGGTGGGCGACCGCGGGGTTGACGGCGGTCGCGGCGAGGAGTCCGATCGAGAGGGTCCCGAGCACGCCCCCGACGTAGTGCACGGCGACGACGTCCAGGGAGTCGTCGTAGCGGAAGCGGAACTTCAGCCGGATCGCGAAGAGGCAGACGACCCCGGCGGCCGCGCCGACCAGGATCGCCGGGACGGGCGAGAGAAAGCCTGCCGCCGGGGTGATGGCCACGAGCCCCGCGACGGCGCCCGTGGCACCGCCCAGCGTCGTCGCCTTGCCGGTGAGCCGCTTCTCGAGGGCGAGCCAGCCGATCATCCCGCCCACGCCCGACAGGTGCGTCGCGAGGGCGGCGCTCGCGGCCAGGTTCCCTGCGGTGAGGGCCGACCCGGCGTTGAACCCGATCCAGCCGAACCACAGGAGACCCGCACCGAGCAGCGTCAGCGGCAGGTTGTGCGGCGCCATCATCTCGCGCGGCCACCCGCGCCGCGGTCCGAGGACGAGGATGAGCGCGAGGGCCGACGCGCCCGAGCAGACCTCGACGACCGTGCCCCCGGCGAAGTCGAGCAGCCCGGCCCGGTGGAGCCAGCCGCCGGGCGACCAGACCCAGTGCGCGATCGGGGCGTAGACGACCACCGACCAGACGGCGATGAACGTCACGAAGGCGCCGAAGCGCATGCGGTCCGCAGAGGCGCCGCTGATGAGGGCTGCGGTGAGGATCGCGAACATGAGCTGGAACGCGACGAAGGCGAGCGGGGGGACGGTCAGGGGGAGTCCCGGTACCGCGATCTCGGCATGCGTCAGGCCGACCAGATGGAGCCCGCCGATGAGACCGCCCCCCGCGTCGGCGTCGAACGCGAGCGAGTACCCGACGACGACCCAGGTCACCGAGACGACGGCCATCGTCGCGAAGCTCTGCATGATCATCGCCAGGGCGTGCTTGGACCGGACCATCCCGGCGTAGAAGAAGGCGAGCCCGGGCGTCATCAGCAGGACGAGCGCTGTGCAGACGATGATCCACGCCGTGTCTCCAGCGTCGACGGCTACGGCAGGGGGCAGGAGGTGCATCGGCCCATCTCTCTCGCGTGGCGGCCGGCCGGTCCCTTCCGTGGCTGCGCCGCCCGCGAGCGTACTGGCACCGGACGCCCGATCGCGCAGACCGTCCGTCCCAGCCTGCGCGATCGATGCCCGCCGGGGACCCGCAGGGCCCCGTCAGCGTGCGACTACCGGCTGATCGCCACCTTGAGCGCCTTGGTCTCCGCCGCGCGGCCGAACGTGTCGTACGCGTCCATCATCTGGTCGAGGCGGAACCGGTGGGTCACGAACTTCTCGGCGGCCAGCTTGTGCTGGGCCACGAGGCTCAGCAGCATCGACGTCGAGCTGGTGCTGACGAGCCCGGTCGTGATCGTGACGTTGTGGATCCACAGGTTCTGGAGCGCCAGCTCGACGGACTTGCCGTGCACGCCCACGTTCGCGACGTGCCCGCCGGGGCGGATCATGTCGATGCACATCGTGAAGGTCGACGGGATGCCGACTGCCTCGATCGCCACGTCGACGCCGAGCCCGTCGGTCAGGGCCAGCACCTGCTCGCGCCAGTCGGCGTCCGCGGAGTTGACGGTGTCGGTCGCGCCGAACGTCCGGGCCAGCTCGAGGCGGTTCGTGTCGAGGTCGATCGCGATGATCCGTGCCGGTCCGCGCAGACCCGCGGTCATGATCGCGGCGAGCCCGACCGGCCCCGCACCGACGACGGCCACGACGTCACCCGGGTGGATGTCGCCGTTGAGGACCCCGATCTCGAACCCGGTCGGGAGGATGTCGGAGAGCATGACGCCCTCCTCGTCGCTGACTCCCGCGGGCACCTTGTAGACCGAGTTCTCGGCGTAGGGGACGCGGACGAGCTCGGCCTGCGTGCCGTCGATGAGGTGGCCGAAGATCCAGCCCATGCCGGAGGCACCCTCGTCGCCGAGGCAGTGGGAGTAGAGACCCTTCTTGCAGAACGAGCACTTGCCGCACGACTTGATGCACGACACGATCACGCGGTCGCCGACGCTGAGGTCGGAGACCGCCGAGCCGATCTCGACGACGGTGCCGACGGCCTCGTGCCCGAGGATCCGGCCGGGCGTGACCGCCGGGACGTCCCCCTTGAGGATGTGCAGGTCACTGCCGCAGATCGTCGTCATGTCGACGCGGACGATCGCGTCGGTGGGCTGCTGGATGGTCGGGTCGGGGACCTCATCCCACGACTTCTGTCCGGGGCCGTGGTAAACGAGTGCCTTCACGGTGCTACTCCTTCAGGAGTGATGTGCCGCCGTCGACTCTGACGGCGATCCCCCTCAGTCAATGACCAAGGTCCTACGGCAACCCGTGACCTTGGTCCCGGGTGCCGGGGCTACGGTCCTGGTTCACCCGGCGCCGACGACGGCCGAGGCAACAACTGGCAACCGGTTGACCGGAATTGTTGGTGGACGACTGAATCGGGTCTCCGCCGGGACGCACAAGGGAGTACGTCCCGGGGATCCACTCGAAGGAGAATGGACCGTGAGCAATCGCTCTCGTCGGACATTGCTGGCTGTTGTCGCCATCACCGTTCCACTCACGATCGTCGCTACCGGGGCCGCCACAGCGGCTCCCGGTCAGGCGGGATCGATCGCCCAGCAGACCCGGGGCGCAGCAGCGTCGACGGGGTCTGCCCTGCCCTGGATGGACCCCACGCTCGCGCCCGCAGCGCGCGCGCAGCTGCTGATCAGCGCGATGTCGCTCGACCAGAAGATCCAGCAGATCGCGATGAAGCCCGTCGCCAACACGACGATCCCGGGCTGCGACTTCTCGGCCGGAGGCCGGCACGTCGAGGGGATCCCCGAGCTCGCCATCCCGACGCTGCGGATGACCAACGGCCCGTTCGGTGGCGGAGACTGCGCCGTCGCACCGACGGCGACCGGCCTCACGAGCGCCCTGACGGTGGCGTCGTCGTGGGACGCCAGCGTCTCGACCGCGTGGGGCGACATCATCGGGGAGGAGACCCGTGCCAGCGCTCACAACGTGCTGCTGACACCCGGGATCAACCTCGGCCGCATCGCGAACGCCGGCCGGAACTTCGAGTACTTCGGGGAGGACCCGTACCTCGCCGGGACCATGGCCGTCGCCCAGGTGAACGCGGTGCAGAGCTGGGGCGTCCAGTCCGTGGCCAAGCACTTCGCGGCGAACGAGCAGGAGACCGGCCGCAACACGATGGACACCGTCGTCGACGACGCGACGATGCACGAGCTGTACCTGCTGCCGTTCGAGATGACGATCCAGGAGGCCAACCTGGCCTCGGTGATGTGCTCGTACCCGCACCTCAACGGCGTGTTCGCCTGCGAGAACCAGCAGCTGCTGACCGACTGGCTGCGCCACGATCTCGGCTTCAAGGGCTACGTCATGTCCGACCGTGGGGCGACGCACAGCACCGCCCCGGCGATCAAGGCCGGTCTCGACCTCGAGTTCGCCAGCCCACGCTGGTTCACTCCGGAGCTCATCCACGCCGCGCTCGACGCCGGAACGCTTCAGGTCGCCGACCTCGATCAGCAGCTCGACCGCCGGTTCACCATGATGTTCGAGCTGGGGCAGTTCGACGACCCGATCAGCTCGCTCACCCCGATCGACTTCGCCACCAACGGCGAGCGGGTGCGGCAGATCGGCGAGCAAGGCAGCGTGCTGCTCAAGAACGACAACCGCACCCTGCCGCTCGACGCCGCGGCCCTGCACTCGGTGGCCCTGATCGGGACGCCGACGTTCGCCGGCCACGCGAAGTTCAACTCCCAGGGCCCGTCGAACACCATCGTCGTCACCTCGCCGTACACCGTGACGCCCGAGCAGGGTCTGAACAACGCGCTCCAGAAGCTCGGATCGACGGCGTCCGTCAGGTACGACGACGCCACGGACATCGCCGCCGCGGCCGCGCTCGCTGCGGCGTCGGACGTCGCCGTGGTCATGGTCGGCGACATCTCCCGTGAGGGCGTCGACCGCACCACGCTCGACCTGCCGGTCACGGACGGTGTGGACCAGAACGCGCTCGTCGCCGCGGTCGTCGCCGCCAACCGCCGCACCGTCGTCGTGCTCAAGAACGGCGGGCCGGTGCTGCTGCCGTGGCTCGACAAGGTGCCCGCCGTGCTCGAGGCCTGGTACCCGGCCCAGGAGGACGGCAACATCGTCGCCGACCTGCTGCTCGGGATCGAGAACCCGTCGGGCAAGCTGCCGATCACCTTCCCCACCCAGGAGCGTGAGGGAGCCAACGCCACGGTCGCGCAGTGGCCGGGGATCGATCCAGATGGAGCCGGTCCGCTTCCGTTGACAGCCACGTACAGCGAGGGCCTCCAGATGGGCTACCGCTGGTACGACGCTCACCACGTGGCGCCAGCCTTCGCCTTCGGGTACGGGCTGTCGTACTCCACCTTCGAGCTCTCCACGCTGGAAGCGACGCCCAGGACGACCGACGGCACCCACCCGATCAAGGTGCAGTTCACCATCACCAACACCAGCACGGTGAAGGGTGCGGAAGTCGGGCAGGTCTACCTCGGCCTGCCGGCCGCTGCGAACGAGCCGCCCAAGCGCCTGGTCGGATTCGAGAAGGTCACGCTGAACCCCGGCGAGAAGAAGCGGGTCACAGTGACGATCGACCCGGCGGCAGCCAACCATCCGCTGGGCGTGTGGGACGCCACGGCTGATGCGTGGACCACGGTCGACGGCCAGTACACGGTGTACGTCGGCAACGCGTCGAACAACGTGCCGCTGACCCAGTCGATCACCGTGCGAACCCCCGCGGGTCGCCAGTAGTCCCTGCGCACACGACGAGGCGCGCCGCCCGCACGGGGGCGGCGCGCCTCGCCGTGCTCCGAACCGTCAGTGCAGCGGCGCCATGGCGACGATGAGCGGGCTCGACGCCGGTGCGGGGAGCGCAGCCGGGTAGCCGACCAGGTAGCCCTGCACCGCATCCGCGCCGAGCGCCGACCAGAGGGCCAGGTCTGCCGCGTCCTCGATCCCCTCGACGACGAGCCGGGCGCCGCTGTGGTGGGCGAACTCGATGAGCGCCCCGGCCATGGCGCGCCGGAACGGGCTCGAGCCGGCGTGCTGGGTCAGCGAGATGTCGAGCTTGATGATCTCGGGGGCCAGCTGGACGATGTGCTGCAGGCTCGCGATCCCGGCTCCGGCGTCGTCGACCGCGATCTCCACGCCGAGGGCCCGGATCTCGACGAGCCGTTCCTTCATCAGGTGGTAGTCCTCGATGACCGCGTGCTCGGTGACCTCCACGGTGAGCTCTCGCCCGTCGCACGCCCGGACGAGGTCGAGCAGGCCGGGATGGCCGAGGGTCGCGGGGGAGGCGTTCACCGAGAGGCTGACCTCGGCCGGCAGGTCCTCGGCCGCGACGATGGCTGCCGCGATCGCCGCGATCTCGAGCTCGACCCCGCGTCCGACGTGCGCAGCGGCGGCGAACCACAGGTCCGGCGTGCGGTAGGGCAGGACGTCGAACCGGGTCAGTGCCTCGACGGCGACCAGCCTGCCGTCGTCGAGCGCGTAGATCGGCTGGAACACGGGGTGGAAGGTCGCGCCGTCGATCACCGCGTCGATCAGGGGGATCAGAGCCGCATGCGCGTGGTCGTCGTGCGGCATCGGCGTCATCGCGGAGCGGATCTCGGTGGACAGCTGCTGCGCGTCGGCGCGCTGGCGGAAGGCGAGGGCGAGCGAGGCGACAGCCCCGACCAGGAGGAACATCGCGCCGCGCAGGAGCCAGCCCCCGGCGGTCTGCGGCTCACCGGTCGGGACGTCCAGGGGCATGGCCGGTCCGGACAGCACCGTCGCCACCAGCGCTGTCACCACGGCCCCGCGAAGGCCGAAGGACAGAGCTGCCAGGATGA
>DASVMA010000009.1:0-5415 GCA_036384595.1 Cellulomonas sp.
GGTCCAGGTCGAGCAGCACCGTGAGCCGCGGGAGCAGCCCGTGCGTCGCCCACAGCGACAGCTTCTCGACCTCGTCGGCCCCCAGGTCCCGGCCGCCGCCCTGGTAGGCGACCGACGAGTCGAGGTACCGGTCCGTGATGACGACCGCGCCGCGCTCGAGCGCGGGCCGCACGACCGACGCGACGTGGTGCGCGCGGTCTGCCGCGTACAGGAGCGCCTCGGCGCGCGGGTCGACGTGGTCCCGGTGCAGCAGCGCGTCACGCAGCGCCAGCCCGAGCGCCGTGCCGCCCGGCTCGCGCGTGAGCACCACCTCGCGGCCGAGGCTCCGGACCCATTCGCCGAGCCGGCCGACCTGCGTGGACTTGCCTGCGCCGTCGCCGCCCTCGAACGACACGAACAGGCCCCGGGCCTCGGCGCCTGTGTCGGCACGCCGGACGGGCTCCTCGGGCACGGTCGCAGTCACGAGCGTCAGGGTATCCGTCGGCGCCGACGCGCCCCGCCGTACCCGGCGCTCCGCACGCGGACGAGGCGAACTCACCCACCCCCGGGGAGCGCCCGCACGCACGCACTGTCAGAATGACTGACTGCCACACGCCCCCGGAGGACGTCCCATGACGGCGCTGCACCCCGACGAGGCCCTCCCGGTCTCGTGGATGCTCCCTGCTCGGCCCGACCCTGCGTTCGACCGCCTCGCGCAGATCGCTCAGCGTCACCTCGACGTCCCGCTCGTCCTGGTGTCCCTCGTGTCCCGGTCGGGACAGGTCTACCCCGGCGCCGCAGGCCTCCCCCCACAGCTCGAGGTCGACCGGTTCAGCCCGCTCGCCGACTCGTTCTGCCGCCACGTCGTCGCCTCCCGCTCGATGCTGGTCATCGACGAGGCGAGCCTGGCCGAGCTGCTCGTCGACGGTCCGGCGAGCGGCGCCCTCGACATCGCCGCCTACGCGGGCTTCCCGCTGACCGACGAGGACGGCACCGTGGTCGGGGCCCTGGCCGCGATCGACCGGGAGCCGCGCGCGTGGGACGAACGCGAGCTCGCGCTGCTCCGGGACCTCGCCGACGCCTGCAGCTCGGAGCTCCAGCTCCGGGGTGAGCGCGAGCAGGTGCGCCGGGCGCACGGTCAGGCCACCAGCGCCGCGCGCCAGGCAGGCGTGCTGCTCCTCATGAGCGACGCGTTCCACGACGCCCTGACGATCGAGGACGTCGCCCGCACCGTGGCAGGCGTCGCCGAGTCCGGGCTGGGCACGTCACGCACGTGGATCTCGATCGTCGACCCCACCGGACGCAGCCTGCGGCCCGTGCGGACCGCCCCCGGCGCCGACGACGACGGGGACCGCGAGCGCATCCGGATCGACGAGGCCGTGCCGATGTGCCACGTCGCGCGCACGCGGGAGCCGCTGTTCTTCACCGACCACGCCGAGATGATCGCCGCGTTCCCCGCGTTGCGGGTGACGACCCCGCCCGACGGCGGCGCAGTCGCCGTGCTTCCCCTCGTCGCGGGCCATCGGCTCGACGGCGTGCTCACGCTCGCCTGGGATGCGCCCCGCGACTTCGCGACGGACAACCGGACCCTGAAGAACGCGCTCGCGGCCTACACCGCGCAGGCGCTCGAACGCGCCCAGCTCTTCGCCGAGCGCCGCGATGTCGCACGCACGCTCCAGGAGGCGATGCTGACGGCGCTCCCCCAGCCGCCGCAGCTGCGCCTCGTCGCCCACTACCTGCCCGCCGGCCGGGCCGACGCGGTGGGAGGCGACTGGTACGACGCGATCGTCCTGCCCGACGACGCCGTCGCGGTGATGGTCGGTGACGTGACCGGTCACGACATGGACGCCGCGGCCCGCATGGGCCAGCTGCGCTCGAGCCTGCGGACGCTCGCATGGGACCGTCCCGACCAGCCGTCGACCTGGCTCCAGCGCCTCGACCGGGCGAACGAGGACATCGGGCTGCGCAGCGTCGCGACGGTCCTCGCGGGCCGCTGCGACGTCGACCCGGCGGGCGACGGCCAGGTGCTCACGTGGTCGAGCGCCGGGCACCCCGCACCGATCCTCATCCGTCCCGGAGACGGCGCACGCGTGCTCGACCGGCCGAACGACCTTGTCATCGGCGTCGCGCCCGACACGGTCCGGCACGACCACTCGGAGTCCCTGCAGGTCGGCGACGTGGTCCTGCTCTACACCGACGGTCTCGTCGAGCGGCGTGACGAGGCGCTCGCGGTCAGCGTCGCGGCGCTGGCCGACGCGGCGGGCGCCCTCCAGGACGTCCCGCCCGACGAGCTCGTCACGACGCTGGCACGCCGCGTCGTGACCGCCGTCCCTGGCGACGACGTGGTGCTGCTCGCGATCCAGGTGCTCGCGCCGACGGGCATCTGACCGCAGCGCCCGTCGCCGCCGCGCGTCACTCCCCGGGGTAGACGAGCCCGATCTGCGCGCGGACCTCGTCGAGCGTGCGCATGACCTCGACCGTGTTGGCCCAGGTCAGCCGCGGGCTCTCGGTGTCGCCTGCGGCGACGCGACGCGCCACCTCGGCCGCCTGGAACTGCAGACCGCGCGGGCTCGCGTGGTCGAACGTCCACACCCGGCCGTCGTTGCGCTGCACCCGGAAGGACGTCGGCGTGTAGAAGCTGCCCGCAACCGTCACGAAGCCCTCGGTCCCCGAGATCGAGGCCGTCGTCGGTGTCTTGGCCCACAGGGTCGTGGAGAGCGTCGCCTGCACGCGCTCGCCGTACGACAGGACGACCGACACCTGGCCGTCGACGCCCGTCTCGGTGAGTGCGCCGGTCGCGTGGACCGCGTCGGGCACACCGAGGAAGTCGTGCGCGAACGACACCGGGTAGACGCCGAGGTCCAGCAGGGCGCCACCGGCCAGCGCGGGGTCGAACAGCCGGCTCTTGGGGTTGAACGCGAACCACTGGCCGTGGTCGGCGGACAGGTTGACGATCTCGCCGAGCTCGCCCGCGTCGATGAGCTGGTGCAGGGCGGCGACGTGCGGCAGGAACCGGGTCCACATCGCTTCCATGACGAACACGCCGGCCGCACGCGCCGCGGCGAAGACCTCCTCGGCCTCGCCCGCGTTGCGCGTGAACGACTTCTCGACGAGCACGTGCTTGCCGGCCGCGATCGCGAGGAGCGCGTGCTCGCGGTGCTCCGAGTGAGGCGTCGCGATGTACACCGCGTCGACCTGCGAGTCCTCGACGAGGTCCCGGTAGCCGACGTGCGTCGTCGGGATGCCGTGCGCCGTCGCGAACCGCTCGGAGCGGTCACGGTTGCGCGAGCCGACCGCGACGAGCTGTGCGCGTGTGTGCGCGTTCACCGCGTCGGCGAACTCGCCGGCGATGTAGCCGGCGCCCAGGATGCCCCAGCGGAGGGACGGTGCAGTACGTGGGTCCTCGATGCGTGCCATGCGACCCAACCTACTGCCCGCTCCGACGGCGGGTGCGCAGTCCGTCAGGCCTTGGTGGCGCGCGCCTTGGCCGGGGCCTTCGCCGCGGCCTTGCGGGGCGCGGCCGCCTTGCGGACCGGGGCCTTCTTCTTGACCGGGCCCCGCGCGCGCTTCTCGGCGAGCAGCTCGGCTGCGCGCTCGGGCGTGATCGTCTCGACCGCGTCCTCCTTGCGGAGCGTCGCGTTCGTCTCGCCGTCGGTCACGTAGGCGCCGAAGCGGCCCTCCTTCAGGACGACCGGCTTCTTCGAGACGGGGTCCTCGCCGAGCTCACGCAGCGGCGGAGTGGCGGTGGCACCCCGGCCGCGCTTGGGCTGCGCGTAGATGGCGAGCGCCTCGTCGAGGGTGACGTCGAACATGGCCTCCTCGGTCGGCAGCGTCCGTGAGTCCGTGCCCCGCTTGAGGTACGGACCGTAGCGGCCGTTCTGCGCCGTGATCTCGACGCCCGTCTCCGGGTCGGTGCCGACGACGCGCGGCAGCGACAGGAGCCGCAGGGCGTCGTCGAGCGTGATCGTCTGGAGCTGCATCGACTTGAGCAGCGAGCCCGTGCGCGGCTTGGGTGCCGCCGCGAGCGCGCGCTTCTTGGCCGCGGCGCTCAGGGCCGGGTCGAGCTCCGGCTCGGGGAGCACCTCGGTGACGTACGGGCCGTACCGGCCGTTGCGCGCGACGATCGGCGTGCCCGTCACGGGGTCCTCACCGAGCACGATGTCGCCCTCGGGCTGCGTCTCGAGGAGCTCGCGGGCCTTGGCGACCGTCAGCTCGTCGGGCGCGAGGTCCTCGGGCACCGACGCGCGACGCGGCGTGCCGTCCTCCGCACCGGCCGCCTGGACGCCGGTCTCCTCGATGTACGGGCCGTACCGGCCGACGCGCAGCGTGATGCCGTCCCCGATGTCGATCGAGTTGACCTCGCGGGCGTCGATGTCGCCGAGGTTCGCCACGAGGTCGCGCAGGCCGAGGCCCTCGATCTTCGCCGAGTCGGCGCCGAAGTAGAACTCGGTGAGCCACTCGACGCGATCGCGGTCGCCCGCGGCGATCTCGTCGAGGTCCTGCTCCATCTCGGCGGTGAAGTCGTAGTCGACGAGCGACCCGAAGTTCTCCTCGAGCAGGCGTGTCACGGCGAACGCGAGCCAGCTCGGCACGAGCGCCTGCCCGCGGCCCGTCACGTACCCGCGGTCCTGGATCACCGAGATGGTCGCCGCGTACGTCGACGGCCGCCCGATGCCGCGCTCCTCCAGCGCCTTGACGAGGCTCGCCTCCGTGTACCGCGGGGGCGGGGACGTCCGGTGGCCGTCGGCGGTGAGGTCCGCGGCCGCGAGCGCGTCGCCCTCGGCCATCTGCGGCAGCCGGGACTCGCGCTCCTCGGACTTGTCGTCGCCCTTCGACCCGGCGGCGGGCTCCTCGTAGCGGTCGGCGTCCCGACCCTCCTCGTACGCGGCCATGAAGCCGCGGAACGTGATGACCGTGCCCGACGCCGCGAACACCGCGTCGAGGTCCCGGTCACCGAGCGGCGACCCCGAGGCCGCGGGGGTCGAGAGCCGTGCGGTCGCCGCGAGGCGGACCGAGGCGGTCGAGCCACGCGAGTCGGCCATCTGCGAGGCGACGGTGCGCTTCCAGATGAGCTCGTAGAGCCGGAACTGATCCCCCGACAGCTCGCGGGCCACCTGGGCCGGCGTGCGGAAGTGGTCACCGGCGGGACGGATGGCCTCGTGGGCCTCCTGCGCGCTCTTGGACTTGCTCGCGTAGACGCGGGGCTTGTCCGGGACGTACTCCGCGCCGTACAGCTCGGCGGCCTGGCGGCGCGCCGCGTCGATCGCCTGCGAGCTCAGCACGGGCGAGTCGGTCCGCATGTAGGTGATGTAGCCGTTCTCGTACAGCGACTGCGCGGTGCGCATCGTCTGCCGCGAGCCGAGGCGCAGCTTGCGGCCGGCCTCCTGCTGGAGCGTCGAGGTCGTGAACGGTGCGGCGGGCTTGCGGGAGTACGGC
>DASVMA010000010.1:0-5057 GCA_036384595.1 Cellulomonas sp.
CGTCGTCGCGCAGCCGTGGGACGGTCGCACCGGCTCGCGGGTCGTCATCGGCGTCGACCGGCTCGGGCGGGTCGACGCCGGCGCTTTCGCGGAGGCCGTGCGCGCACCCGGCGTCGCCCTCGCCGCACTCCAGCACGCCAACGGCGAGGTCGGGACTCGCCAGCCTCTCGAGGCCGTGCACGACGCGGCATCCCGCGCGGGCGTCCCCCTGCTCGTCGACGTCGGGGCGAGCGCGGGCCATGCCGACCTGTCCGACGCCTGGGACATCCTCGCGGCCGACGCGGGCGACTGGGGAGGGATGCCCGGCGTCGCCGTGCTCGCGAGCCGTGCCCGGGTACGGCGCGCCCCGGACTGGCCGGAGGACACCGAGCGCTGGTCGCCCGGTGGGGTGAGCGTGCCCGCTGCGCTCGCCGCGGCAGTCGCGCTCGAGACGGCCCTTTCCGGTCGCGGGGCCGACGATGCGCACCGCCGCGCGCTCGTCGATCGCATCCGCCGTCGAGTGGCCGCTGAGGTCGCTGACGTCGAGGTCGTCGGCGACGCGGTCGACCGACTCCCGCATGTCGTGACGTTCTCGTGCCTCTACGTCGACGGCGAGGCGCTCGTCACCGAGCTGGACCGGCTCGGCTTCGCGGTCGGATCCGGTTCTGCCTGCACCTCGAGCACGCTCGAACCGAGCCACGTGCTCGCTGCGATGGGAGTCCTGACCCACGGCAACGTGCGGCTGTGCCTGCCCCCGACCGTCACGACCGAGGGCGTCGACAGGTTCCTCGACGCCCTTCCTGGCGCCGTGCGGCGCGTGCGGGACGCGCTCGGCGCAGGGGGCCTGTGATGGCGGACATCATCGACGCACGCGGCCTGCTGTGCCCGCTCCCGGTGATCAGGCTCGCCCGCGCCGCAGTCGAGGCAGCTCCCGGCACGCTGCTCACCGTCTGGGCGACAGACCCCGCCGCGCGGCTCGACGTGCCCGCATGGGCCCGCATGCGCGGTCACGAGGTCGTCCGGGTCGAGGACCTGCCCGACGGCGGCGTCGCGATGGACGTCCGCATCGCCGGCATCCGCGAGCCGACGAGCTGAGCGTCACCTCGGCCGGGCTCGACGCACGAGGGCCCGGCACCTGTGCGATGCCGGGCCCTCGTGAACGCTCACTCGATCAGCTGAACGACCCGCCGCACGCGCAGGCGCTGCCGGCGTTGGGGTTGTCGATCGTGAAGCCCTGCTTCTCGATGGTGTCCGCGAAGTCGATCGTCGCGCCGTCGAGGTACGGGACGCTCATGCGGTCGACGACGACCTCGACACCGTCGTAGTCCTTGATGGCGTCGCCGTCGAGGACCCGCTCGTCGAAGTAGAGCTGGTAGATCAGGCCCGAACAGCCACCAGGCTGGACGGCGACACGAAGACGCAGGTCGTCGCGGCCCTCCTGCTCGAGCAGGCTCCGCACCTTGCCCGCGGCGACGTCGGAGAGGAGGACGCCGTGCGTCGCTGTCTCGGTGGTCTCGCTCATGGTCTCTCCTGTGCCTCGAAGTTCTGTCGAACGGGCGCGCAGCACCCCGCTTAGCGGCTCAACGCCACCCTACGGCGCGTTGTTCCCTCAGGCTACGCCGGGTCATCTCAGGGTACGTCGCGCCCCCGACGACTCACCGGGACCAGGTGCTGGCGACCCGCTCGGCGCGTCGGCTCAGCGTCCCGGTCGGGTCGGCCAGCGCGGCGGCGACCTCGTCCGGGCCCTCAGCCACGGCGTACGCGGCCGTGAGGCCCGCCTCCGCGAGCTCCCGGCGACCCACCGTGACCTGGCCGGCGATCACGATCGTCGGGACCGCGACACCCAACGCGCGCTCGGCGACGCCCGCGACGACCTTGCCGTGCAGCGACTGCCAGTCCAAGGTCCCCTCCCCCGTGACCACGAGGTCGACGTCCGCGATCCGCCGCGTCAGGTCCACCGCGTCCGCCACGAGGGCGGAGCCTGGGACGAGCCGCGCGCCGAGGAGCGCCAGACCGAAGCCCAGGCCGCCCGCCGCGCCCGCACCGGGCTGGGCGGCAAGACGGGTCACCGGAGAGCCTGCACGAGCACCAGCGAGGAGGTCGGGCCGGACGACCTCGGCGAGCGCGCCGACCGCCGCATGCGCGAAGTGCCCCAGCGCACGCTCGAGCTCCTGCGCCTGCTCCGGGGTCGCGCCCTTCTGCGGCGCGAAGCCGGCGCTCGCGCCATGCAGCCCGAGAAGCGGGACGTCCACGTCCGTCGCCGCCACGAGGTCGACGTGCCGCAGCCCCGCGCGCACGTCGCTGAGAGCAAGCAGGTCGTCGGCCGTCACACCCCCGAGCGCTCCACCGCCGCGCGTCAGCACACCGTCGGGCGCACCGACGCCGAGGGCGGCGAGCATGCCGGCGCCACCGTCGTTGGTGGCGGACCCGCCCAGACCGACGACGACGCGCCGCGCCCCGGTGCCGACCGCCGCACGGATGAGCTCGCCGACGCCGTACGACGTCGTGCGCGTCGGGTCCCGACGGTCCGGGGGGACGAGCGGGAGCCCGAGGGCGTGCGCCGACTCGACGTACGCGGTCCGCGCGCCGTCCGGGGCCTCGACGAGCAGGATCGCCGCCGGGACCTGCTCACCGAGCGGCGAGCTCACCGTGACGGCCACGAGCTCGCCGCCGAGGCTCGCGCGCAGGGTGTCGAGGAAGCCCGGCCCGCCGTCGGACAGCGGGCACGTGCGCAGGTCGTCCCCGGGAGCGGCGCGCAGCCAGCCGTCGTGCACCGCCGACGCCGCCTCCCGAGCCGTCAGGGTGCCGCCGAAGCCGTCTGGAGCGATGAGCACGCGCATCGGGCGATCTTGGCACGCCCCGGCGGGGTGCCCGCCCGTCGGCGTCCTGATGACCGGCTCGGCAGGCTGTGGAAAGATCGCCTCGTGAGCCTCCTGACCCCCGCAGTGCCCGGCTTCGAGGAGCCGGCTCCCTCGGCCCTGCTCCTCCTGGGTCGTGGCATCGACCTTGCCTCCGAGCGTGGCGTCGAGTGCGTCGGCGCGCTGCCGGCGGCCAGCGACCCCGACCTCGTCGAGCGCGCGCGGGTCGCGCGTGCGGCTCTGGGCGAGCGAGCGTTCGTGCTCGGTCACCACTACCAGCGTGACGAGGTCATCGCGTTCGCCGACGTGACGGGCGACTCGTTCAAGCTCGCACGCGAGGCGGCAGCGCGTCCCGACGCCGAGTTCATCCTCTTCTGCGGCGTGCACTTCATGGCCGAGTCGGCCGACATCCTCACGTCCGACGCCCAGCAGGTCCTCCTCCCGGATCTCGCGGCCGGCTGCTCGATGGCCGACATGGCAGCGATCGACCAGGTCGAGGACGCCTGGGACGTGCTCGTCGACGCGGGCGTCGCCGACGACACGGTCCCGGTGACGTACATGAACTCGACCGCCGCGATCAAGGCCTTCACCGGCCGTCACGGCGGGACCGTGTGCACGTCGTCCAACGCGCACACCGCGCTGCGCTGGGCCTTCGACAAGGTCGGTGGCGTGGGCGGCACCGGCAAGGTGCTGTTCATGCCCGACCAGCACCTCGGCCGCAACACCGCGGTCCGTCAGCTCGGTCTGTCGCTCGAGGACTGCGTCGTCTTCGACCCGCGCAAGCCGGGCGGAGGGCTGACGACCCAGCAGCTCAAGGACGCCCGGATGATCCTGTGGCGCGGGCACTGCTCGGTCCACGGCCGGTTCTCGGCGCAGAACGTCGCAGCAGCGCGAGCAGCGATCCCCGGCGTGAACGTCCTGGTGCACCCCGAGTGCACGCACGAGGTCGTCACGGCAGCCGACATGGTGGGCTCGACCGAGTACATCATCAAGGCGCTCGACGCGGCCGAGCCCGGCTCGTCGTGGGCGATCGGCACCGAGCTCAACCTCGTGCGCCGCCTCGCGGCCACCCACCCCGAGCAGCACGTGCACTACCTCGACTCCACCGTGTGCTTCTGCTCGACCATGAACCGGATCGACCTGCCGCACCTGGTGTGGACCATGGAGTCGCTCGTCGCAGGCCGGGTCGTGAACCGCGTCGTCGTCGACCCCGACGACGCGCGCTGGGCACGCGTCGCCCTCGACCAGATGCTCGCTCTTCCCGGCGCGTGAGCGGCGTCGACATGACCACCGGAAGCCCGCTGCGGGTCGGCATCTTCGTCTTCGACGGCGCCGAGGAGCTCGACGTCGTCGGGCCCTACGAGGTCCTGGCCGCGTGGGCCGAGCACTCCGAGCTCCGGCCCCAGGTCGTCACGTTCTCCGCCGACGGTGCAGGCGTGCGCTGCGCGAAGGGCCTGCGCCTCGTGCCCGAGTACTCCGCCGAGGACGTCGGCAGCCTGCACGTGCTCGTGTACCCCGGCGGTCAGGGCACCCGCGTGCTCACGAAGGACCCCGACCACCTCACGTGGGTACGCGCGATGGCGGCGTCGACCCCCCTGATGACCAGCGTCTGCACGGGCGCGCTCGTGTACGCCGCGGCAGGGCTGCTCGCGGGCCGACCGGCCACGACGCACCGGGCCGCGTTCGACGAGCTCGCGGAGATCGACCCGAGCGTGCTCGCGGACACCGAGGCACGCTTCGTCGACGACGGCGACATCGTCACGTCGGCGGGCGTCTCCGCCGGCATCGACATGGCGTTCCACCTCGTCGAACGCCTCGAGTCCCCCGAGGCCGCCGCGGCCGTACGGCACGAGATCCAGTACGACCGCACATGAACCGCCTGGTCCGGCTGCTCGTCGTCTGGCTGCGCGCCCGTCGGCACCGCGGTCCGGGCACCCCGCTCGACGAGTGGCGCACGCCGCTGCGGGTCATGCCGAACGACCTCGACCTGCTGCGCCACATGAACAACGGGTCGTACCTGACGCTCATGGACATCGGTCGCGTCGACATGCTCGTGCGGACCGGGGCGCAGAGCGCCATCAGCCGACGTCGCTGGTACCCGGTCGTCGTCGGGGAGTCGATCCGCTTCCGGCGCTCGCTCGAGCTGTGGGACCGCTTCGTCATCGTCACGCGCGTCCTCGGGTGGGACGAGCGGGTGTTCTACCTCGAGCAGCGGTTCGA
>DASVMA010000011.1:0-2980 GCA_036384595.1 Cellulomonas sp.
GGCCACGGCGCTCGGGCGCGCGATCGGTGGCCTGGCGAACGTCCTCGACCCTGCGGTCGTGGTCGTCGGCGGCGGGCTCGCCGGCGCCGGACCCGCATGGTGGTCCGCCATGGAGGGCGCGTTGCGCGCGGAGCTCATCACACCGCTCGTCGGGCTGCCCGTGCTCCCCGCTCTGCTGGGGACCGACGCCGCGCTGATCGGCGCCGCCCGCCTCGCGCTCGACCTCGTGACACCCCTGCCCGCCGCACGTGAGACCGACCGGAGACCGACATGACGACGATCCTCGAGCAGCTGCGTCACCGCCTGGTCGTCTCCGTGCAGGCCTACCCGGGCGAGCCGATGCGCGACCCCGACACCATGAACCGCATCGCCCAGGCGGCGGTGCTCGGCGGGGCCGCGGGTATCCGTGCCCAGGGTCTCGCGGACATCGAGCTCATCGCCCGCACCGTCACTGTGCCCGTCATCGGGCTGTGGAAGGACGGCGCCGACGGCGTCTTCATCACCCCGACGCTGCGTCACGCGGTCGCGGTGGCGGACGCGGGGGCCGACGTCGTCGCGCTCGACGGCACGCGCCGTCCGCGCCCCGACGGTCTGACGTTCGCGCGGACGCTCGCTCTGCTGCGGGACCACACCGACGCGCTCGTGATGGCCGACTGCGGCAGCCTCGACGACGCGATCGCGGCCGCGGACGCCGGTGCGGACATCATCGGCACGACGCTCGCCGGCTACACCGGTGAACGGCCGAAGTCGGAAGGGCCCGACCTCGAGCTGCTCGACGAGCTGGTCGCGCGGGTCGCGCTGCCGGTGATGGTCGAGGGCCGGGTGCACACCCCGGCGCAGGCTGCGGCGGCGCTGGCCCGTGGCGCGTACTCCGTCTGCGTGGGCACAGCGATCACGCACCCCACGACGATCACGTCCTGGTTCGTGGCCGCCATCGGCGGGGAAGCCTCCGCCGCCTCGCACTGAGCCGCCTGCGGGCTCAGAGCCCCTGCCAGGCCGGCTTGCCCGCGAACACCTGACGGTAGTAGCCCGCGAGCTGCAGGCGGCTCGCGGCGGCGTCGTCGAGCAGCACGGTCACGTGCGGGTGGTGCTGGAGGATCGTCGCGGGCCACAGCGCGCTCACGGGCCCCTCGACGAGCTGATGGACGGCCTCGGCCTTGCCGGTGCCGGTCGCGACGAGCACGACGTGCCGCGCGGCCATGATCGTGCCGAGCCCCTGCGTGAGGCAGTGCCGCGGCACCGCCTCGACGTCGCCGCCGAAGAATCGCGCGTTGTCGCGGCGGGTCTGGTCGGTCAGCGTCTTCATGCGCGTGCGCGACGCGAGCGACGACCCGGGCTCGTTGAACGCGATGTGGCCGTCGGTGCCGATCCCGAGGATCTGCAGGTCGACGCCGCCGGCAGCCGCGATGGCGCCCTCGTAGGCCGCGCACGCCGCGGGCAGGTCGTCCGCGAGCCCGTCGGGCCCCTGGACGGCGCCGGGGGCGAAGTCGACCCGCCCGGCGATCTCGGCGTCGATGACGTTGCGGTAGCGCTCAGGGTGCTCGGGGGCCAGGCCCACGTACTCGTCGAGCGTGAACGCCCTGGCCCGCGCGAAGCTCAGCCGCCCGGCCTCGAAGCGCCGGACGAGCTCGTCGTAGACCGCGAGCGGGCTCGTGCCGGTCGCGAGGCCGAGCACGGCGTCGGGTCGCCGCGCGAGCAGCCCCTCGATCGCGTCGGCGACGAGCTGTGCGCTGTGCGCGGCGTCGGGCTGGATGACCACGTCCATGTCAGCTGCTCCTCGGGGTGGTCGGTGGATGGACGACGGCGAGCTCGCCGCTCGCGACGGCGCGGTAGGCGGCGTCGATGACGGCCATCGAGGCACGCGCGTCGGCGATCGTGTAGTCCGGGGCGCGCCCGTCGAGCAAGCGCCCGATGACGTGCCCGAGGAACGCGTCGAGCGCGACGCGACCGGCGTCGACGTCCGAGACCGCACCCGCGTCCGAGTACCGGACGACCGCGGGGTGGTCGTCGTCGGCCACGGCGTGCCCGTGCGAGCCGAGGATCCGGATCGACGAGGTCGTGGGGCCGGTCCCGGGCGCGAACGGCACCCGGCCGAGCGTGACGGTGGCCGTGACGCCGCGCTGCAGCCCGAGCGAGACGACTGCGGTGTCCTCGACGCCGTGCTCGGCGTGCCCGGCCCCGAACGACGCGCCGGCCATCGCGTAGACGTCCTCGACCTCGAGCCCGGTCAGGTACCGCACGGCGTCGACGCAGTAGCCGAGGAAGTTGAGCATCTCCCCGCCGCCGGACAGCGCGGGGTCGACGACGAGCTCGGGGCGCTCGACCGAGGTCGCGAAGTGGGCGCCGCTCGCGAGGAACTCGACGTCGAGGTGGCTCGGCAGACCGAGGTGTCCGGCGTCGACCCAGCCGCGGGCGCGGCGCAGCGCCGGGGCGTGGGTCCGGTTGACCACGGAACAGGTTCCGGCGGCGCGCACGGCCGCAGCCACGACCAGGTCGGCGTCCGCGAGGGTCGTGCTCACCGGCTTGTCGACCAGAACGTGCACGCCCGCCTCGAGCGCCCGGACCGCGAGCGCGGCGTGCCGGGTGGGCTCGGAGCAGACGACGACGAGGTCGACGACGGCGGGGTCGAGCAGCGTCGCGGGGTCGGTGGACCACCGCGCGCCGGCCCGGGCGGCCACGGCGCGGCCTTCGTCGAGCATCCACTGCGGGCCGTCGGGCTCCTCGGCAACCTCGACGATCTCGACGCGGGGGTCGGCCGCGAGGACGTCGACGTACTGGCGGGCGTGGCGGACGCCGCTGAGGAAGCCGATCCGCAGCCGGGTCATCGTCCGCTCCCTGTCGTGAGCCCGTCGTTCCCGGCGGGTGCGTCGTGGTCGATGCGCACCGGGGCTCCGGTCGCGAGCGAGCGCTGGGCGGCGAGCGCGGTCCGCAGCGCGACCCGCACCTGCGCGGTCGTCACGACGAACGGCGTGCCGGCCCG
>DASVMA010000012.1:0-1815 GCA_036384595.1 Cellulomonas sp.
GTCCTGGTCCGCGCACCTCTCGCTGCGAGCGCGGACCTCACGAGGACGCTCGCCGCCTCCGTCGCCGTGCGCAGCGCCCGACGCGAAGGTGGCACCGTCAGGGTGCGGGTGGACCCCGAGGAGCTGGCGTGAGCGGCGACCGAGTCGCGACCGAGCGGACCGAGCGGACCGAGCGGACCGAGGACAGGATGGTGACCCGATGACCGTGGATGCCGTGGTGTTCGACCTGGGCAACGTGCTCGTGCGGTGGGACCCGTTTCTGCCGTTCGTCGGGCAGATGGACCGGGCCGAGGTCGAGGCCCTGTTCGACGAGATCGACTTCCCGTCGATCAACCACGGCCTGGACGCCGGGCGGCCCTGGGCCGAGGCTCGGGCGGAGGTCCTCCGTCGCCACCCGCACCGGGTCGACGCGTTCGACTTCTACCGCGAGCACTTCACGGACTCGATCCCAGGCCCGGTCGACGGATCCGCGCGGCTCGTCCGCGACCTCGTGGGCGCCGGGATCAGGGCCCTGGGCCTCACGAACTGGTCGGCTGAGACGTTCCATCACGCCGAGCCCGCGGCGCCCGCCATCGGGCTCCTCGAAGACGTGCTGGTGTCGGGGGAGGTGGGCATCGCGAAGCCGGACCGCCGGATCTTCCGACTGCTCGCGAGCCGCTTCCAGCTCGACCCAGGACGCACCGTGTTCACGGACGACTCCGCGCCGAACGTCGCCGCGGCGGCGGCGGAGGGTTACGTCGCCGTCCTGTTCACCAGCGCCGATGACCTGCGCGCCGACCTCGTCCGCCGAGGGCTGCCCATCCCCGCCGCCTAAGATCGACGCCATGCGACTGCTCTTCGCCGGAACCCCTGCCGTGGCGGTGGCGTCGCTCGACGCGCTCCTCGGTTCGCGCCACGAGGTCGTCGCGGTGCTGACGCGACCCGATGCCCGCGCCGGCCGCGGGCGCCAGCTGCACCCGAGCCCGGTCAAGGAGCGCGCCCTCGAGGCAGGTCTTGAGGTCCTCACACCGCTGACCCCGCGTGACGAGGCCTTCCGGGCGCGGCTCGCGCAGCTCGATGTCGATGCCGCCCCCGTGGTCGCGTACGGCGCGCTGCTGCCACCGTCCGTGCTGGACGTGCCTCGGCTCGGGTGGATCAACCTGCACTTCTCCGTGCTGCCCGCCTGGCGCGGCGCCGCGCCGGTGCAGCACGCGATCATCGCGGGCGACGAGGTGACCGGAGCGAGCACCTTCCGCATCGAGCAGGGCCTCGACACCGGTCCTGTGCTCGGCATGCTCACCGAGACGATCCGTCCCCGGGACACCGCGGGCGACCTGCTCGTGCGGCTGGCCGGTGCCGGCGCAGAGCTCCTCGTGCGGACCCTGGACGCGCTCGACGACGGAATCCTGCGTGCCGTGCCGCAGTCGTCCGACGGGGTCAGCCACGCGCCGCGGCTCGAGGTCGACGACGCGTTCGTCGAGTGGCGCCGTCCCGCGCACGTCGTCGACCGGTTGGTGCGAGGCTGCACCCCCGAGCCGGGCGCCTGGACGCGGCTGCCGGACGGTGAGCGGCTCGGCCTGGGACCTGTGCTCCCTGATCCCGAGGTGACGGACCTCGCCCCGGGCGAGCTGCGCGTCGGCAAGCACTCCGTCCACGTCGGGACCGGCTCGCACGCCGTGCGGCTCGGCGAGGTCACGCCGGCGGGCAAGCGGACGATGCCCGCGGGGGACTGGGCGCGCGGTGCTCGCCTCGACGCGTCCACCATGCTCGGCGCGCACGCGGCCGGTGCCGCGTGAGCGGCGACCAGGGTCGGCGTCGAGCGCCGGGGGTGGGCTC
>DASVMA010000013.1:0-8054 GCA_036384595.1 Cellulomonas sp.
CGTCGTCGCCGACCCGGGAAGCCTCGGTGTCGTCATCGGCGGCTCGGGCAACGGCGAGGCCATCGCCGCCAACAAGGTGGTCGGCGTGCGCGCGGCGCTCGCCTGGAACGACGACACCGCGCGGCTCGGCCGCGCGCACAACGACGCGAACGTCGTCGCGATCGGGGCGCGGCAGCACTCGGTCGACGAGGCGATCGAGCTGGTCGAGGCGTTCCTCGCCGAGCCGTTCAGCGGGGACGCGCGGCACCAGCGCCGCATCGACCTCGTGACGGCGTACGAGGCGTCGCGCTAGAAGATCCAGCTGCACACCGGCGCGACTGGCCACCCGAACGCCCCTGAGGCCGCCTGCACGGCCCCCGTGCGATGCTCCGTGACGAGGCCGGCTCGAACCTGGGCGGCCAACGACCGCCCGCCCAGGTAGGCCGCCCCGAGCTCGCGCACGTCCGCCGTCAGGTCGGCCGGCGCGTTCGTCGGGGTGACCTGCGCGTCCCACGCGCCGTCCGGTCCCTGCCTGCCCGTCACGAGGCGCCACCGGCCCGCGTTGGCAGGCAGGCGCGCGTCGACGACATCGAGCACGACGTCGACAGGGGCGCAGTAGCGACGCGCCGTGAGCGCCGCGGGCACGTCGAGGAGCCGCACCCACAGGTTGTCGGAGACCTTGGGGACCGCCGCGCGCGTGTCGAGGAGAAGGTGCAGCAGCTCGTCGTCGACGGCGAGCATCCCGGTCTCGACCGTCGCCGTCAGGTCGAGGTCGAGCAGCACCGACCACAGCCGGTGCGCGGCGGCCGCGTCGAGGGCTGCGACCTCGCGCACGAGGACCCTGCTCTGCGCTCCGCCGTCACCCCAGACGTCCTTGCGGCGCAGCAGCGCGTAGGCGCGGGGCGTGCCTCCGGCCAGCACCGTGACGACCCGCAACGGCTCGCCGCCCTCACGCCATGCGGGCGGGTCGGCGAGCTGGCGCTCCTGGAGCAGGCTCGTGTCGCGGCGGATCCAGCCGGGGCGCCCCCGCCCCGCGGCCGCGTGCACGGCCTGGACGAGGGGGACGTGGACCGCCCGGTCGAGCGGCTCGAACCTGATCGTGAGCTCGTCGGACCCCGCGGTGTCCCGCAGGGCCGCGCCGCGCGGGATCACCAGACGCACGTTGTCGGCGGCGGAGCCGTACCCGAAACGCCCGTAGATGGCCGGCTCGGCGGCGAACAGTGCCGACACGGGTTCGCCGCGTTCGACGGCGCGCGCGAAGTGCGTGTCGATCATCGCGGAGAGCAGTCCCCGCCGCCGGTGGTCGGGTCGCGCCCCCACCGACGTGAGGCCCGCGCACGGGACCTCGGCGCCGGGGACCGGGAGCGTGAACGGGAACGACGCGTGCACCGCGGCGAGCGTCCCGTCCTGCGTCTCGAGGGCCATCGTGCGCGACCAGTCCAGCGTGAGGGGGACCTGGGCGGCCGTCTCGGCGTCGGGCTCGAACGCGAACGCGAGCTGGTCGACCTGCTGGAACTCGTCCTTGCGGGACTCGGGGATCTCGACGATGCGGTAGCCGGCGGGTGCAGTGGTCACCTGAGCCATTCTGGCCGCGTCGGGCGGCGTCGGTCACGCGATTACCGCCGCAACCTGCGCCCGGCCACGCCGGGAGGCAGAGTGCGCGGGCGGCGCGGACCTCGGTACCCTCGGGCGTGCACACCACGGCGCGCGTCCCTCGACACGAGACAGCGTTGTCGCACGCCCGCTCGCGCCTGCGTCGCCGTGGGATCGGCCTGCAGGTCACCGCCACCGGGGTGCTCGTGATCCTCACGGTGATCGCTTCGGCAGGGGTCGTCAGCGCGCCCGCGTGGGTGCCCCCGTCGGTGCTGCTGCTCGTCGAGCTGCTCGGGGCGTTCCTGCTGCGCCTGCGCGGGATGGTCGTGCTGTGCCTGGCCATCGTCGCCCAGGTCGTCGTCATGGTCTGGACGGGTATCGCCGACATCAGCCCGGGGCAGCAGCTCCTCCTGGGCGTCTCGATCGTCGCCCTCGTCGCGTTCACGGCGTATCGCGACCGCCTGGGCCTCCAGGGCGCCCCGAGCGACCTCATGATCGTGGACCTCCGCGACCGCCTCGCGGCCCACGGCCGGATCCCGCAGCTGCCGTCGGGCTGGCGCGTCGACAGCGCGATGCGGTCGGCGCACGCCGAGGCCTTCTCGGGCGACTTCCTCGTCGCGGCGCGTGCCCGGGATGCGGCGCTCCTCGAGGTCGTCCTCGTGGACGTCTCCGGGAAGGGCCAGGGTGCGGGGGTGCGCTCGCTGCAGCTGTCCGGGGCCTTCGGCGGGCTGCTCGGTCTCATGCCTCGCCAGGAGTTCCTGGCCGCGGCGAACACCTACCTGCTCGAACGTTCGTGGGACGAGGGCTTCGCGACCGCGATCCACGTGGCCGTGGACCTCACGACGGGGCGGTTCTGGGTGGCGTCGGCCGGCCACCCACCGGCACTCCACCTGCACGCCGGCTCCGGTCTCGTCGAGATCATCGACTCGATCGGTGCGCCGGCGCTGGGGATCGTGCGCGACCTGCCGCGCGTGGAGCGGACCGGGCGACTCGAGCACGGCGACACCCTGATGATCTACACGGACGGCGTCGTCGAGGTGCCGGGCTACGACCTCGACCTCGGGATCGACCGGCTCATGGGAGCGGCGCAGCGGGTCGTGGCGACCCGGCGCGGAGGCGCGGAGGCGGTGCTGGACGCCGTGCGCGCGGGCGACAGCGACGACCGCGGCCTCGTGCTGGTGCACCGGGACTGACGCGAGGCACCGGTGGACGACGACTACCTCGAGATCGTGCTGGACCTGGTCGACCGCATCCCGTCCGGGCGTGCGATGACCTACGGCCTGGTGGCCGAGGTTGTCAGCGAGGAGCTCGTCGCCGCGGGAGGTGCCGCGCGAGGGGGCCCGCGCCAGGTGGGTCGCATCATGGCGCACGCCGGCGGCGGGGTCCCGTGGTGGCGGGTCGTCAACGCGACCGGGAGAGCGCCCGCGCACCTGAGCACGAGCGCGCTCGCCCACTGGGTCGCCGAGGGGACTCCGCGCACGGCCGACGGGGATCGGGTCGCGCTGCGTCGGGCCATCTGGTTCCCACCCCAGGAACCCGCCGGCAACGAGCCTGAGCCCCGCTGAAGCGACCGGCCGAGGTCAGCCGAGCAGGTCGCGCAGCACCGGGAGCGTGCGCGGGTCGGCCTGCACGAGCATCGTCGTGATCGCGGTGGCTTCCCAGGCCGGCAGACGTGACCGGATCTCCTGCGCAGGGCCGACGAGAGCGACGTCCTGGACGAGCTCGAGCGGCACCGCCGCGGTCGCCCGGGCGCGCTCCCCCGCGAGGTAGTGCGCCTGGATCTCGTCGCACGCGTCGGAGTAGCCGAGCCGGTCGAGCACGTTGCGGTGGAAGTTCGCCCCCTTGGCGCCCATGCCCCCGGCGTACAGCGCGATGAACGGTCGCACGGCATCGGCCGCCCGCTCGATGTCGTCGTCGACCACAACGGGCACGGTCGCGGTGACCTCGAACTCCTCGATCGGCCGCGTGCCGGCGCCGCGCTGAGCGAACCCGTCCGCGAGCATCTCGCGGTAGCTCGCGTCCATCCGGGGCGAGTAGAACATCGGCAGCCAGCCGTCGGAGATCTCCGCAGCGAGGGCGACGTTCTTGGGGCCCTCGGCCGCGAGATGGATCGGCAGGTCGGCGCGCAGCGGGTGCACGGTCGAGCGCAGCGCCTTGCCCAGCCCCGAGCTCTCGGCGGCGGGCAGGGGCAGCCGGTAGAACGCGCCGTCGTAGGTCACGGGATTCTCGCGCCGCAGCACGTCGCGCACGATGGCGACGTACTCGCGCGTCCGGGCGAGCGGACGCGGGTACGGCTGGCCGTACCAGCCCTCCACGACCTGCGGCCCGGACACGCCCAGCCCGAGCGTGAAACGACCCCCCGAGAGGTGGTCGAGCGTGAGCGCGGCCATGGCCGTCGCCGTGGGGGTCCGGGCGGAGATCTGGGCGATCGCGGTGCCGAGGCGGATGCGTGAGGTCCGCGAGCCCCACCACGCGAGCGGGGTCAGCGCATCGGAGCCGTACGCCTCGGCGGTCCAGACCGAGTCGTAGCCGAGCTGTTCGGCGGCGATGACAGCCTCCTGGGCACCGACCGGGGGACCCGCTGACCAGTAACCCGTGTGATAGCCCAGCCGCATCGCGCGCCTCGTCTCTCCTCGACGTCGGGCGCGTCGTTGCACCCGGGGGAGAGTGTCGCAGGTGGGAGTGCTGATCCGGTCAGATGTAGATGGCTGGGTCGAGGAACTCGGCGTCGATCGACCACGACGCGGGGCGCTGGCGCACCTCGGCCGGGACGCCGACGGCCACCGCACCCGCGGGGACGTCCTTGACCACGACGGCGTTGGCGCCGATCTGTGCGTCGTCACCGATGCGGACCGGACCGAGGATCTTCGCCCCCGCGCCGACCACGACGCGGCTGCCGAGCGTCGGGTGCCGCTTGCCGTGACGCATCGAGCGCCCGCCCAGGGTCGCGCCGTGGAAGAGCACGACGTCGTCGCCGACCTCGGCGGTCTCGCCGATGACGACCCCCATGCCGTGGTCGATGAACAGGCGGTGGCCGAGCTTGGCGGCGGGGTGGATCTCGATGCCCGTGGCGGCCCGCGTCGCCTGCGAGAGCAGGCGAGCGGGCAGCCTCAGGCCGGGCTGGTGCCACATCCGGTGTGCGAGCCGGTAGGCCCACACCGCGTGCACGCCCGGGTACGCGACGGCGACCTCGAAGCGCGTGCGCGCGGCGGGGTCTTCACGGAGCGCGACCTCGAGGTCGTCCCGCAGGACGGACCAGAACGTACGAAGAGACACGGTGTGGGCGCCCCGGTCAGTCGAGCAGGTCGGCGTAGAGGATCGTCGAGAGGTACCGCTCCCCGAACGACGGGATGATGACGACGATGAGCTTGCCGGCGTTCTCCGGGCGCTTGCCGACCTCGATCGCGGCATGCAGCGCCGCGCCGGAGGAGATCCCGACGAGCAGGCCCTCCTCCTTGGCCGCGCGTCGCGCGACGGCGACGGCCGTGTCGGTGTCGACGTCGAAGACCTCGTCGTAGACCGTGGTGTCGAGGATCTCGGGGATGAAGTTCGCGCCGAGGCCCTGGATCTTGTGGGGGCCGGGGGCGCCGCCCTTGAGGATGGGCGACTCGGCCGGCTCGACCGCGATGATCTGCACGTCGGGCTTGCGAGCCTTGAGCACCTGCCCGACGCCGGTGATCGTCCCGCCCGTGCCGATGCCTGCGACCAGGATGTCGACCTTGCCGTCGGTGTCGGCCCAGATCTCCTCGGCGGTCGTGCGGCGGTGGATCTCCGGGTTCGCGGCGTTCGCGAACTGGCGCGCGAGGATCGCTCCGGGGCGCTCGGCGGCGATCTCGTTGGCCTTGTCGACGGCGCCCTTCATGCCCGCGGCACCCGGTGTGAGGATGAGCTCGGCGCCGTAGGCGCGAAGCAGCGCGCGGCGCTCCTTCGACATCGAGTCCGGCATCGTCAGGACGACGTGGTAGCCACGCGCCGCGCCGACGAACGCCAGCGCGATCCCGGTGTTGCCGCTCGTGGCCTCGACGATCGTCCCGCCGGGCTTGAGCTCGCCCGAGGCCTCGGCCGCGTCGACGATCGCGACGCCGATGCGGTCCTTGACCGAGCTGGCCGGGTTGTAGAACTCGAGCTTGCCGACGATCGTGGCGCCCACGCCCTCGGTCAGCTTGTTGATGCGGACCAGCGGCGTGTTGCCGACCAGCTGGGTCGCGTCGTCGTAGATGCGTGCCATGTCGTCCTCTTGTCTGGGGTCGCGGGTCGGGTCGACGCGCGGGCGAACGGTCTCGGGTGCGGGGCAGGTGCTGTAACGCGCGCTACGGCGCAGGTATGCCGGCAGGTTCCGGCTGGGGCGAGCGCTGGCAGGGGGGCGGCCCCGCAGGGGGCACGCCGCCGAGCGGCAGCCAGCGCTCTAGAGACAGCGACAGCTGGCAGCGGTCCGGCAGGTCGAGGCTGCGGTGGGAGTGGCGGACATGCAGCGGTGCATGGTTCCGACCTTTCTCCTCGCGGGGGACCGCAGACCCCACGACCGTAGCCGCCCACGCTGGCGCGCGCAAAGCAGGGGTCGTTCCGCCAGATCGCGGCGGATCCCCGGATACGGCCGCTGTCAGTCGAGGCCGACGGCGGCGAGCCATGCTCCGGCGAGCAGCCCGTGCCCGGCCGGGGTCGGGTGCACGCCGTCCGCGGCCCACCTCGACGGTGACGTGCGGACGGCTGCGGCGGCGAACAGGCCGTCGGCGGGGACGAGCACCGCGCGGTACTCGGCGGCCAGGCGACGCACGACGCCGATCCGCAGGTCGAGGTCGCTGCGCCAGTCGTGCTGGTCGTCGGTCACGGGGACGACGAACGGCTCGATGAGCACGAACCG
This sequence comes from Cellulomonas sp., assembly GCA_036384595.1. GTDB lineage: Bacteria > Actinomycetota > Actinomycetes > Actinomycetales > Cellulomonadaceae > Cellulomonas_A. The sequence goes on from DASVMA010000013.1 coordinate 6,434, forward strand.
CGCGTCGAGCTCGTCCCGGGCCGAGTCGAGGACCGCGCGCAGGTCCTGCTCGTAGGACCCGGTCGACGTCGACCGGCCCGAGTCGAAGCTGCGCCACGTGTCGTTGATGCCGATCAGGACGGAGACCACGGTCGGGGCCAGCGCGAGCCCGTCGTCCGCCCACCGGGCGCGCAGCAGCGCGGCGGTGTCCCCGCCGACGCCGCGGTTGAGGAACGTCAGGTCGAGGTCGGGCCGGCGGGCGCCGGCGAGTGCCGCGACGATGAACGCGTAGCCGTGGCCGAGGCTGCTCGGGTCGCCGTGGTCGCGGCCCCACTCGGTCACGGAGTCGCCCGTCAGCAGGACACGGTCGTGGGGCCTGAGCATCGTCGTCACGCGGACATCCCATCACGACGGCCGACTCGAGCGCGCGGGGCGGCACGAGCCACGCAGGTCCTGTGAGCACCACGCCGGACTGCACTACGAGTGCACTATGCTGCACTCGTGGATGAGAGCGCAGCAGGCTTGGCAGCGGTGATCGGAGCGCGCGTACGTCAGGCGCGCCAGTCGCGGCGATGGACTCTCGACGAGCTCGCGGACGCCGCCGGGGTCAGTCGTCGGATGGTGGTGAACGTCGAGCAGGGTGGGGTCAACCCGAGCATCGGGACGCTGCTGCGGCTCAGTGCCGCGCTCGGGGTCGGGCTGCCGTCCTTGGTCGAGCCTGCCGGGCTCGCACCCCTGCGGGTCACACGGCGTGGGCAGGGTGCCGTCCTGTGGCGCAGCGACGCCGGCGGTCGCGGGGTGCTGGTCGCCGGCACCGACAGGCCCGATGTCGTCGAGCTGTGGGACTGGACGTTGGGCGCAGGGGACCTCCACGTCAGCGAGGCCCACGCGGTGGGGACCACCGAGCTCGTGCACGTCCAGTCGGGCAGCGTCACGATCACGGCCGGAGACCGGTCCGTGACCCTCGAGGCGGGTGACGCGGTCGCGTTCGGCGGTGACGCGGCGCACTCGTACGCGAATCAGGGCACGCAGCCGGCGACGTTCTCCCTGGCCGTCGTCGAACCGGGCGCGGCATCCAGGCCGCGGTCGGAGGCCCACGATGGGTGAGGACGAGCGCCTGGAGGAGTCTCTCGCAGGCGCCTGGGTCGCGGCCGACGTCGTCGGTCTGCGGCCCGACTACCGCGCGCTGCTCGTGGCGGTCGACGGGCTCGGCCACGGGCCGAGCGACGGCGGCGGCGGTGGCGCGCTGATCCAGGCCGCGCAGGACGCTGCCCGCGCGGCACTCGCGGGCACCGAGGTCGAGGAGATCCCGCACGTCGCGCAGTGGCGAGAGGCCTATCGCGGGTTCGGAGCGAAGCCCCAACGGACCCGCAGCAGCCTCGAGGCCCTCCTGCGGCGCGCGGCGTCGGGGCTGCCGCGCGTGAACGGGCTGACCGACCTCTACAACGCGGTCTCGGTGCTGCATCAGATCCCGATCGGCGGGGAGGACCTGGACCGGTACCGCGGTGCGCCGCGGCTCGTCCGCGCCACCGGCAGGGAACCCTTCGACACCGTCGCGGGAGGTGCCGACGTGGTCGAGCACCCGGAGCCCGGCGAGGTCGTGTGGTGCGACGAGGCAGGGGTGACCTGTCGACGCTGGAAC
>DASVMA010000014.1:0-5515 GCA_036384595.1 Cellulomonas sp.
GAGATCCACCACGGCCCGTTGGGTGATCGCGCTCAGGTATTGGGCGCTCTGGCTTTGGTGCTCCAGGATGCGGAGACCTTCTCGACCCCCGTCGACAGCCTCGCGGAGGCCCAGGCGTGAGCAACCCCCGACTTCCCCCCATCCCTGTCCCCTGCACCTCGAGGAGGAGCGTGCTTACCATGCGTAGTACGAAGTGGGTGTCGGTCATCGCGGCCGCAGCCCTCACATTCGGCGTCGCCGCCTGTGGCAGCGACAACAACGACAACAACAGCGGCGGCGGCGCGAGCACGGGCTCGAGCACGGCCGCCGGCGGCGGCGGCAAGAGCGGCAAGATCGCGCTGCTGCTGCCCGAGTCCAAGACCGCTCGCTACGAGAGCTCCGACCGGCCGGCGTTCGAGGCAGTCGTCGCCGCCCGCTGCCCGGAGTGCCGCGTGCTGTACGCCAACGCCGACCAGGACGCGGCCCGTCAGCAGCAGCAGGCGGAGTCGGTCCTGACCCAGGGCGCGAACGTGCTCGTCCTCGACGCCGTCGACGCTGCCGCGGCCGCGAGCATCGTCGCGGCCGCCAACGAGCGTGGCGTCAAGGTCATCGCGTACGACCGGTTCATCGCGGACGCACCGGTCGACTACTACGTGTCGTTCGACAACGAGCTGGTGGGCAGGCTGCAGGGCGAGGCGCTCGTGACCGCGCTCGACGCCACGAAGCCCGCCGGTGGTGCCCGCCGCGGTGTGCTCGTCGTGGGTGGCGCGGCGACCGACCCCAACTCCGCCCAGTACCGCACGGGGGTGCTCGCGGCGTTCGAGGGCCATGACATCGACGTGCTCGCGTCGTACGACACCCCCGACTGGAGCCCCGACAAGGCGCAGGAGTGGGTCGCGGGCCAGCTCACCCAGTACGACGGCCGCGTCGACGCGATCGCTGCCGCCAACGACGGGACCGCCGGTGGGGCGATCTCGGCGATGAAGGCCGCCGGCCTCGACCCCGTCCCACCCGTCACGGGCCAGGACGCCGAGCTCGCTGCGGTCCAGCGCATCATCTCGGGCGACCAGTACATGACCGTCTACAAGGCGATCCGTCAGCAGGCCGGGATCGCCGCCGAGCTCGCGGTGCAGGTCACGCGCGGCGAGCAGCCGTCGACGAGCGTGAGCGTCTCGGGTGTCCCGGCGCTGCTGCTCGCGCCGGTGGCCGTCACCAAGGCTGACGTCGGCCGCATCCTGGTCGGTGGCGGCGTCTTCACCACGGAGGAGATCTGCGTGCAGCCCTACAGACAAGCGTGTCTCGACGCGGGCCTCATCACCGGCGGTGGCTCGTGAGCTCCCCGGTGCTGTCCCTGCGCGGGGTGTCGAAGAGCTTCGGCGCCGTCCGGGCGCTCCAGCACGTCGATCTCGACGTGCGCACCCACGAGGTCGTCGCGGTCGTCGGTGACAACGGCGCCGGCAAGTCGACCCTCGCGGGCGTGCTGTCGGGGGCCCTCGTGCCGGACTCCGGGCTGGTCGAGCTCGACGGCCGACCCGTGACGCTCTCGTCGCCCGGGCTCGCCCGTGCCCTCGGGATCGCGACGGTGTTCCAGGACGGCGCGCTGTGCGCGAACCTCGACGTCGTGGAGAACCTGTTCCTCGGGCAGGAGGTCACGCTCGGTCCCGTCCTCGACGAGGTCGCGATGGAGAAGGAGGCCTGGAGCCTGCTCAACAAGCTCGCGGCACGGGTGCCGTCCGTGCGCGTCCCCGTCGGCGCGCTGACTGGCGGGCAGCGCCAGGCCGTCGCGATCGCCCGGGCGCTGCTCGGCGACCCGCGCGTCGTCGTGCTCGACGAGCCGACCGCGGGGCTCGGCATCACGCAGACCGCCGAGGTGCTCAACCTCGTCGAGCGGCTGCGCGACGACGGGCACGCCGTGGTGCTCATCAGCTCCTCGATCGTCGACGTCCAGGCCGTCGCCGACAGCATCGTCGTCCTGCGGCTCGGCCGCACGAACGGCGTGTTCGACGCCGACCAGGTCAGCTACGAGGACCTGATCGCCGCGATGACCGGCGCGACACCGGTCGGTCGACGCACGCGCCCCGCACGCCGAGAGGAGAACATCACATGACCGTCTCGACGCGTCCACGCACCGGTGCGCCGGGACCGGCCGGGGGACTGAGCGCCCTGCGCGCGGTCCTGACCCAGCGCATGCGCAGCGGGCAGCTCGGGACGCTGCCCATCGTCGGTGCCCTCGTCGTGATCTGGCTCGTGTTCCAGCTGCTCAACCCGCACTTCCTGTCGAGCGACAACCTTGTCAACCTCACGCTCCAGTGCGCCGCGACCGGGGTCATCGCGCTCGGCATCGTGCTCGTGCTCCTCGTCGGGCAGATCGACCTGTCCGTCGGGTCGGTGAGCGGCCTGGCCGCGGCCGTCGTCGCGATCGGCTCGGTGCAGCTCGGGTGGCCGACGCTGCTCGCGGTCGTCGTCGCGCTCGGTGTCGGCGCGGTCGTCGGGCTGCTGTACGGCGCGCTCACGACACGGCTCGGGCTCCCGAGCTTCGTCCTGACCCTCGCGGGCCTGCTGGTGTTCGCCGGTCTGCAGCTGCGCGTGCTCGGGCCGACCGGCTCCGTGAACCTCCCGTTCCGGTCCACGCTCGTGCGGCTCAGCCAGCAGGGCTTCCTGGCGCCCGCTGCCTCGTCGGCGATCGTCGCGGCGGTCGTGCTCGGGTACGCCGCAATGCTCCTGGTCGAGCGCTCCCGCCGCCTGCGGGCCGAGCTGCCCGTCGCCTCCCCGGTCGACCTCGGTGTCCGCGTCGGTGCGCTCGCGGTCGTGCTCGGGGCGAGCGTCGCCTACCTCAACACCAACCGGGGCGTCGGGCTGACGTTCGCGCTCTTCGTCGGCCTCGTCGCGGTCGTCGACCTGCTGCTGCGTCGCACCCGCTGGGGTCGGGCGGTGCGCGCCGTCGGCGGCAACGTCGAGTCGGCGCGCCGCGCCGGCATCCCCATCCGTCGCACGCTGGTCTCGGTGTTCGTCGCGTGCTCGACGCTCGCCGCGCTGGGCGGCGTGCTGTCCGTCGGTCGGCTCGCGGCCGCGAACCAGGCGACCGGCGGGGGCGACACGAACCTCACCGCGATCGCGGCCGCCGTCATCGGTGGCACGAGCCTGTTCGGTGGCCGCGGGAGCGCGTGGTCGGCGCTGCTGGGGGTGCTCGTCATCCAGTCGATCTCGAGCGGGCTCACGCTGCTGAACCTCGACACGGCGGTGCGCTACGTCATCACCGGGCTGGTGCTCGCGCTGGCGATCGCGATCGACACCCTGATGCGGCGGGCCCGCGAGGTCTGAGCGCCCTGCTGTCCGCTGGCCGGCCTGTCGCGTCGGTCTCGTCAGCGCAGGCCAGGTCACGTCAGGTCAGCGGAAGACGACCGTGCGGTGCCCGTCGAGCAGGACGCGGTGCTCGGCGTGCCAGCGGACGGCCTTGGCCAGGGCGCGGCGCTCGACGTCCTGGCCGAGCGCGACGAGGTCCTCGACCCCGCGTGTGTGGTCGACGCGCTCGACGTCCTGCTCGATGATCGGCCCCTCGTCGAGGTCGCCGGTCACGTAGTGCGCGGTCGCGCCGATGAGCTTGACGCCGCGGTCGTGGGCCTGCGCGTAGGGTCGCGCACCCTTGAACGACGGCAGGAACGAGTGGTGGATGTTGATGATCCGACCGGCCAGCGCGCGGCACAGGTCGTCCGACAGGATCTGCATGTAGCGCGCGAGCACGACGAGCTCGACGTCGAGCTCCTCGACGAGCGCGAGCAGCTGGGCCTCGGCGGCGACCTTCGTCGCGGCGGTCACGGGGATGTGGTGGAACGGGATGTCGTAGAACCGGGCCAGGTCCGCGAGCACCGTGTGGTTGGACACGACCGCGACGATCTCGATCGGCAGGTTCTCGGAGCGCTGGCGGAACGCGAGGTCGTTGAGGCAGTGCGCGGCGGTCGACCCGAGGATCAGGGTGCGGATCGGACGTCCCGCGACGTCGAGCGTCCAGGTCATGGAGAACGTCGCGGCGAGATCGGCGAGGGCCAGCTCCAGGTCGGCGCGGGACGCCGTCGACGTGACCTGCACCCGCATGAAGAACAGGCCGGTGAGCGAGTCCCCGAACTGCTGCGACTCCGTGATGTTGCCCCCGTGCTCGGCGAGCAGTCCCGCGACGGCGTGCACGATGCCCGGGCGGTCGGGGCACGAGAGCGTCAGGACCCAGTGCGTCGCGGGAGACGGTGTGGTCGGCGTGGTGGGCCTGACAGGCACGGTGGAGGACACGAGGCACCACGGTAGCCGAGGTGGGTGGACGCGCGTCGTGCGACGGGTCGCCGGAGGTGGTGCGACGATGGGGCCATGAGCGAGCCCGAGGTGCAGATCCGGACTGTGACCGACGCCGATGCCGGCGAGCTGCTCACGGTGCGCCGTGCGGCGTTCGTCAGCGAGGCGCAGATCTACGGCGACCCCAACATCCCGCCCCTGACGCAGACCCTCGAGGAGCTGCGCGCGGACCTCGCGGACCCGCACGTCATCACGCTCGGCGCGTGGGACGGCCACCGACTCGTCGGGTCGATCCGGGTGCTGCTCGAGGGCACGAAGGCCACGCTCGGCCGCCTCGCGGTCGCCCCCGACCTCCAGGGCAAGGGTGTCGGCACGCAGCTCCTGCTCGCGATCCTGCCGCTCCTGCCCGACGACACGTCCGAGGTGTGGGTCTTCACGGGTCGCGACTCGGTGCAGAACCTCGCGCTGTACGCCAAGCACGGGTACGAGCACCAGCACGACCAGACCGCCGGCGACCTCACGTACGCGTACCTGCGCAAGATCCTCGGGCACGACGCGACGCTCTGAGCCCGTCCTGCGTGAGCCCGTGCGGTGCGCCGCACGAGACGGTCAGCGGACCGCGGCCGGCCGGTACCGGGCGAACGACGGTCCGACGAGCGTGACCGTCAGGGCCGCCGACACCGACTCCGCGGCGAGCATGCCGACGAGGACGAGCAGCTGGACCTGGGCGGCCTGCAACGGGGTGGCGCCGCCGAGGAGCAGGCCGACGAACGCACCGGGCAGGCTGACGAGCCCCGCGGTGCGCGTCTGGTCGAGCGCGGGGACGAGCGCCCGTGCGACCGCCCGACGGCCGAGGTCCCGGATGGCCTGCCGCGGCGTCGCGCCGATCGACAGCCACGCCTCGACCTCGTCCCAGCGGCCGATCGCGTCGTCGCGCAGGCGACCGCCCGCGAGCGACGCAGCGACCATCGATCCGCCGATGACCTGGGCGGCATAGGGGAGCGCGGCGTTCGGCACGCTCGACAGCGCACCAGAGGCGAGCACGACCCCGACGGTGGTCGCGGCGCCGGCCCCGATCGCGACGAGCACGGCGAGGACGTGTCGCGCGACGCCGGGGTCGCGGACGCCCACGCCGCGACGCACGAGGCCGATGCGCCGTGCTGCGGTCGCCGTCGCGACGACGAGCATGACGGCAAGGTACGGGACGAGCGCGGCCGGGTGGGTGAAGATCCAGCCGATGAGCAGGGCGACGACG
>DASVMA010000015.1:0-7410 GCA_036384595.1 Cellulomonas sp.
AGATGCTTCACCTCGGAGCGCTCGTCGAGGGTGACACCCCCACGGCGTCCGCGCAGGTCGGGCTCCCGCTGGCGATGATGAACCGCCACGGTCTCGTCGCCGGCGCGACCGGCACCGGCAAGACCAAGACGCTCCAGGTCATGACCGAGGCGCTCTCGGCCGCGGGCGTCCCTGTGTTCGTCGCCGACATCAAGGGTGACCTCTCGGGTCTGGCACAGGCGGGACAGCCGAACGACAAGCTGCTGGCCCGGACGGCGAGCGTCGGGCAGGACTGGCACGCCACCGCGCACCCGGTCGAGTTCTACTCCCTCGGTGGGCTCGGACACGGCACCCCGATCAGGACCACCGTGACCGACTTCGGACCGCTCCTGCTGTCCAAGGTCCTCGGCCTCAACGAGACCCAGGAGTCGAGCCTCGGCCTGATCTTCCACTGGGCCGACACCCAGGGGCTCGCGCTGCTCGACCTCAAGGACCTCCAGGCGACGATCGCCTACCTCATCGGCGACGAGGGGAAGGCATCGCTGAAGGGCATCGGCGGGCTGTCGGCGGCCACCGCCGGCGTCATCCTGCGCGAGATCGTCACGCTGCAGGCCCAGGGCGCCGACGTCTTCTTCGGAGAGCCGGCGTTCGACGTCACCGAGCTGCTCCGGACCGCGAGCGACGGCCGGGGCGTGATCTCGGCGCTGGAGCTGCCGTCCGTGCAGGACCGTCCCGCGCTCTTCTCGACCTTCCTCATGTGGCTGCTCGCCGACCTGTTCCAGGTGCTGCCCGAGGTCGGTGACCCCGTCAAGCCCAAGCTCGTGTTCTTCTTCGACGAGGCCCACCTGCTGTTCACCGGTGCCTCGGGTGACTTCCTCACGCAGGTGACCCAGACGGTCCGGCTGATCCGGTCGAAGGGTGTGGGCGTCTTCTTCGTGACGCAGAGCCCCAAGGACGTGCCTGGCGACGTGCTCGCGCAGCTCGGCAACCGCGTCCAGCACGCGCTCCGGGCCTACACGCCCGACGACGCGAAGGCCCTGCGGGCGGCCGCGAGCACGTTCCCCCACTCGCCCTACGACCTCGAGGAGGTCCTGACCACCCTCGGGACGGGCGAGGCCATCGTCACGGTCCTGTCCGAGAGGGGCGCACCCACACCGGTGGCCTGGACACGCCTGCGTGCACCGCAGTCGTCGATGGATCCGCTGCCCGAGGCCGCGCTCACGGCGGCCGTAGCGGCTTCACCCGTCTCCGCGCGGTACGCGACCGCGATCGACCGCGAGTCGGCGTACGAGCTGCTCGCGGCCCGGACCGCGAGCGCCGCCGCTGAGTCGGCAGCGGCCGCAGCGGCGGAGCAGCAGGCCAAGGCGGCGGACGCCGCGGCGAAGCAGGCTGCCAAGGACGCCGCAGCGCGGGCCAAGGAGCTCGATCGGGTCAGCCGTGAGATGGAACGGGAGGCGGCCAGCGCGGAGCGGCGCACCACGACGGCGCGGAGTCGCAGCTTGGCTTCGAGCCCGCTCGACTCGTTCCTGCGATCGGCCGGGACCCAGCTCGGTCGCGAGATCACCCGCTCGCTCTTCGGGACACGGCGCCGCTGAGCGCAGTCGTTGCCGGGCCTGGCCAGGCGTCGGCCAGTCAGCGGACGACGGCGAGCCCCGCGTCGGTGTCGTCGTCGTACAGGGTGTCCGCCTGCGACTGTGCGTCCGGTGCGCCGGGGAACGCGTGCGGTGCGCCACGGCCCACCGTCGCCACGACCAGGAGCCCGACGGCGGTGAGTACAGCGCCCACCCACGCGGGTGCGAGGTAGCCGTAGCCGGCGGCGATGACGAGCCCGCCGAGCCAGGCACCGGTCGCGTTGCCGAGGTTGAGCGCCGAGTGGCACAGCGCCGCACCGAGCGACGGTGCTGTCGGCGAGAGGTCCATGAGACGGGTCTGCAGCGCGAGGCCGAGGATCTGCGAGGAGATGCCGAGCGCGACGATCGACGCGACCGCAAGAAGCGCGTTGCCCCCGGTCAGCGCGATCACCACGAGGACGGCGATCGTGCTCGCGAACCCCAGGTAGACGGTCCTGAGGACGGAACGGTCGGCGAGCCGGCCCCCGAGGAGGGTGCCGATGGTCATGCCCACCCCGAACAGCGCGAGCACCAGCGGGACTGTCGTGATCGCCAGGCCGGTGACGTCGGTGAGCAGGGGTGAGACGTAGGAGTAGACGGCGAACATGCCACCGAACCCCACGGCGCCGCCCACGAACGCGACCCACAGCCGCCGGTTGCGCAGCGCCTCGAGCTCGGAGCGGACACTCGTGCCGGCATCGACCGCGAGCGCCGGGGTCCAGCGCAGCAGGGCGACCACCGTCACGATGCCGAGCCCGCCCACACCGACGAACGCGGCCCGCCACCCGAGCTGTTGCCCGAGCACCGTCGAGACGGGGACGCCGACGATGTTCGCGACCGTGAGCCCGGCCATCATCATGGCGACGGCGCGCCCGCGTCGGCCCGGCCCGGCGACGTGCGCACCCAGGACTGCGCCGACACCGAAGAACGCACCGTGCGGCAGCCCGGCGACGAACCGGGCGACCACGAGCCAGTCCGCCGACGGGGCGAACGCGGTCAGGACGTTCGCCGCAGCGAACGCTGCCATGAGCCAGAGCAGCAGGACGCGCCGGTCGACCCGCGCCGCGAGCGTGGTGAGCAGCGGTGCGCCGACGACGACGCCGAGCGCGTAGGCCGTGATGACGTGGCCCGCCGTCGGGATCGAGACGCCGAGGTCTCCCGCGACGAGCGGCAGCAGCCCCATCGTGGCGAACTCGGTCGTGCCGATGGTGAACCCGCCGAGCGCGAGCGCGAGCAGGGCGAGGGAACCACGGTTCGTGCTCCGCGCGGGCGTGCCGGCCGGCTCGACGGTCACATCTACCTCGAATCGATTCGATCTCGGTCCGGGGGCACGCCGTCGTTCACTCCGGGGGTATGAGGGATCCTACCGGGCCGACGGCGCGATCCCCCTCGCGCGACCAGGTCAGCGGATGCCGTTCGGCAGCAACGTCGGCAGCGCGAGCGGCCACGAGATCCTCGGCCCCACGCTCGCCGACGCGTCCGTGCGAACCTGGATCAGCTGGTAGTCGAGGATCCGGCGGTTGACCGGGTCGAAGCGCAGCACCGTCATCTCGGCGGTGTTGCGCAACGGGCCGACGGTCGGCTCCCCCAGCAGCGCGCCCGCCGTGCTCGCGTTCACGTAGCGCACCCCGGCGCCGGTCCGTAGCGGCCCGACACGGGTGTGCAGGTGCCCCGACAGCTGGGTGGGCACGCACCCGCGGTCGAGCGTCTCGTCGCCGACACGGGGGTTGTGGATCAGCAGGAGGTCGACCCCGTCCGGGTCGCCGCACGCGACGTCGGCCAGGCGGTTCGCCTCCTCGCTGGCCGTCTCCTTGCCCACGAGCGTCGTCCCGGCGCCGATGCGCGTGGCGTTGGGGTCGCTGTCGCCGAGGATCCGGATGCCCTCGACCGTGACGACCTCACCGGCCAGGACCGTCGCACCTGCGCGCCGATACATCGCCGAGGTCTCCTTCGAGTCGTGGTTGCCCGGCGACGTGACGATGGGCACCCCCGACGGCGCTGCCTCCGCGAACGTCGTGACGCAGTACTGCTCGACCGCCGTGCCGTCGATCGTCGTGTCGCCGGCGTCGAGGATGACCTTCGCGCCCGAGAGCTTGGCCGCGGACCGGACCAGCGGCGCCATGCCGACGTTGCAGTGCAGGTCCGAGACGAGCAGGAGGACGATCGGCTGCTCGTCCTTCGGCACCGGGTTGGCAGCCTCGCCGGCAGACGGTGACGGTGACGGAGCGGGAGTCGGCGCCGGGGTCTGGATCGCGGCGTCCATCCGGCTCTGGCGATCCTTCCAGGCGGCCACGAACGCATCGTCGGCAGCGGCGTAGAACGCCTGGTTCGTGCGGTACGCGTTCAGCACGTAGGTGCCGTAGGTGTTGATGACGCCGGCCAGCCGCCCGGTGACCCTCGCCCCCTCGAGCGCCGTGCCGTCGAAGACCGGCGAACCCGCACTCATCGTCGATGCGCGGTCACGTTCCCCCACGCTCGACGTGAGCACCGTCAGGGCGAGGATGACGACGAGCGACCCCGCGCCGAGCTGGTAGACGTGCGGTGCCAGCGGCGCGGCGAGCTCGGCACGACGACGCGGGCCGAGGAGGAGCCGCCCACCGAACCAGAGCCCGACGAGCACCGCAAGCACCGTCAGCGAGCGTCGTACGGCACTCGCGAGCAGCGCCCGGGTGACGTCGTGGATGGTCGCCTGCGGCCCCGAGAAGAACTGCAGGTAGCCCTGCAGGTCCCCGCTGAGCGACTGGAGCGTCGACGACGCGTCGACCGACGTCACGGACGCCGGGATCTCCTGGACGGTCACGCGGACACCCAGCGCGAGCGGCAACGGCGAGCTCATGACGAGGGTGCCCAGCGGCCCGACGTCGACGGTGATCCCGCCGTCGGTCGTGACGTCGTAGCGGGCCTCGTGCGGACCGAGGCTGAGCTCGGTGGTCGCCGTCGTGACTCCGATGATGAGCGACACCGCGAGCGCGATCACCGCCGGCACGACGACGCGCAGCCAGAACGGCAACCGACGACGCACAGGCGGCTCGGTTGCGGGGTCCCCGGCGGGGACGTCTGATGCGGCCGTCACCCTTGCAGCCTAGGTCGCGCGTTCGTGTCGTTCGACTGCAGCTGCGGATACTCCGGTCTCGACCGGAATCCCGGACCGTGCCGCGGCGTCGAGCCTGCTCCCGCAGGTCAGCCCCGCGCGTCCCGCCAGGCGACCCAGTCGCGCACGAGGCCGAGGTCGTAGTCCGGCCCGCTCACGCCGACCGTGAGCAGCGTCGCGCCGGCCGCGACCAGGTCGTCCCCGACGGCCGCCGGCGGACGATGGACGGCGATCGACCGCTCGACGAGCGCCGTGTCGCGACCGACCGCAACCCCGTGCTCGGCGAGGATCGCACTCTTGCGCGTCAGCACCTCGAGGTCGCCGAACGAGTGCCACACGTCGGCGTGCTCTGCGACGACACGCAGCGTCTTCCGCTCGCCGCCTCCCCCGATCAGGATCGGGATCTCTCGCGTCGGCGCTGGGTTGGACGCGGCCCACCGCGCCTTGATCCGCGGCAACGCCTCGGCGAGGTCCGCGATCCTGGTGCCGGGCGTGCCGAACTCGTAGCCGAACTCGTCGTAGTCCTTCTCGAACCAGCCGGCGCCGATCCCGAGGATGAGGCGGCCGCCCGAGATGTGGTCGACCATGCGGGCCATGTCGGCCAAGAGCTCGGGGTTCCGGTACGAGTTGCACGTCACCAGCGCGCCGATCTGCACGCGGCTCGTCTGCTCCGCCCACGCGCCGAGCATCGTCCAGCACTCGAAGTGCTTGCCGTCGGGGTCACCGCTCAACGGGAAGAAGTGGTCCCAGTTGAAGACCACGTCCACACCGGCGTCCTCGGCACGGGCGACGGCGTCGCGGATCTGCGCGTACTCAGCGTGCTGCGGCTGCAGCTGGACGCCGATGCGGACGGGACGCTGCACGGGAGATGTCGTCGTCATGCGACCAGCCTGACACGGCCTGCCGGGCCGCACCACGCCGGCCAGTTGGCTCGGGCGACTGCCGGCCGTCAGCTCACCGTCACCTCCCGCGAGTCGCTCATCGGGGTCCCGCCCGCGCCGCCCGACGGGTCGTCCTCGGTGATCACCACGGTGTAGGCACCCGGGGTCAGCTCGACCTGGAACGCGTACGGGGCGAACGTCTGCCCCTCAGCGGTCATGGTGACGCCCGACGAGACCTCGGTGCCTGCCGCATCGCGCACGGCCCAGTGGAGCACCGCCTCGAACTCCGCGGCCTCACCGGTGACGCGCAGCGGCGACGACGTCGTTGCACCCTGCGCCGGGGAGTCGATCTGGACGAGCAGCCGGACCGAGATCGGGTCCTCGCGCGTGACCGGCGCATCCCATGACACGACGCCCCACAGCTCGCCCGCCGGCTTCCCGTCGATCCGCATCAGGACAGGCGTCGCGGGCTCCCCCGCTGCACCGGTCGCCGTGTACACGAGCTGCTGGATCATCAGCGCCGCACCGGGCGACCCCACGTTCGCGGTGCGCGCGTCGGCGGAGAGGTCGACGACGATCGCACCGTCGACCCGGCTCGTACCGAGGACCGTGGTCGCAGGGTTCCAGGTCGTCGTGTAGTCGGGGTCGGTCGGTCCCGCGATCATGGCCTCGACGGCTGCCCGGATCGGGTCCGACCCCGTGACCGAGCGCTGCTCACGCGCGAGCCGCAGCCCCGCGCGCGTGTCGATCATGAAGTAGGCGGGCACGACGACGGGCGCACCGGTCGGGGTGGCTGTCGGTGACGGGCTCGGGGTGACGGACGCCGTCACGCTCGGGGTGGCGCTCGGGCTCGTGCTGGGCGTCGGCGTCGGTTCGCCGCCGGTCCCTGTGGTGCACCCGGCGAGGATCAGGGCGACGGCTGCCAGGCACGTCACAGCGGTTGATCGAGTCCTGCGCCCCTCGACGCGAACGTCCTTCTGCCTGGCCATGACGGCCTCCTCGGGGCGGACCGGGGTCACTCACCCTGGGCGACGTCCCGCCCTCGCCCTCATCGTGACATCTGCCGACCGCACGGGCGCGCGCAGGGCTACTGGTACGTGATCAGGTCCGGCACCGGCGGCACGGCCATCGTCTGGACGGGGTCGAGCATCGGCGCGTCCTCGTCGTAGAAGTCCTTCCAGCCCCAGCGGTCGCCCGCCGGAGCCCGGTCGTGCAGGAGGGCCCACGTCCCCGCCATGGCCGGCTGCCCGCCCTGCCCGTCGACGTCGAGCACGACGGCGAGCTCGTCACGACTGAGGTGAGGCGGCGGGTCGTCGGAGGCGTGGCGGGAGCTGCCGCGCGGCGGCACCCGTCTCGACGCCCGTCCACAGGGAGGTGAGATCGGCTGACCGGGTTGGGTGGTTATCGGTAGGTTCTCGGGCATGCCTCGCACCTGGCCCCTGCCCGACGTCGCCTCCTTGCGCCTGGTCAGGCTCGCTCTCCGGGCGGTGTTGACGGTCGGGCTGCTCGGGGCGTGCTCGGTGGGTGGCCCCGCCCCCGTGGCGGTGTCGACCAGCGCGGCCCCGACTGTCGCTCCGTCGCCGGCGCAGTCCGCTGCCCCCGCCACACCGAGCCCGACCTCGACGCCGAAGCCCGGGCGCCCTGCCGCGATGGACACGGTCAATCTCGAGGGCGCGATCGCGACAGCGACGTATTTCCTCGACCTCTACCCGTATGTCGCCAACTCGGGGGACCTTGAAGACTGGAAGACCCTGAGCCATCCCGAGTGCATCTTCTGTCGCGGTGTGACGACCGAGGTGGAACGGATGTTCTCCGTCGGCCACCACCAAGACGGCACCGATACGACCGT
>DASVMA010000016.1:0-6440 GCA_036384595.1 Cellulomonas sp.
TCCCGGTCATGGTGTGCATGGACGGGTTCGTGCTGACCCACGCGACCGAGCGGGTCGACATCCCCGAGCAGGCTCAGGTCGACGCGTTCCTCCCGCCGTTCGTGCCCCAGCAGCTCCTCGACCCCGACAACCCCGTGTCGATCGGGGCGATGGTCGGACCCGAGGCGTTCACCGAGGTGCGCTACCTCGCCCACCGCCGCCAGCTCGACGCGCTCGAGACGATCCCGAGGGTCGCCGCCGAGTTCGCCGCCGTGTTCGGGCGCGACTCCGGAGGCCTCGTCCGGCCGTACCGGCTGGACGGCGCCGAGACGGTCGTCATCGCACTCGGCTCGGTGTTCGGGACGCTCCAGGACGTCGTCGACCTCGAGCGCGAGGCAGGCGTTCCGGTCGGGCTGCTCGGCATCACGTCGTTCCGCCCGTTCCCGTACGACGCCGTGCGAGAGGCGCTCGCGGGTGCCACGCGGGTCGTGGTGCTCGAGCGAGCACTCGCCCTCGGGGTGGGCGGCATCGTCGCGAGCGACGTGCGGGCGGCGCTCGCCACGGCAGGCGTCGACGTCGACCAGCGGACCGTGATCGCCGGCCTCGGCGGCCGACCGATCACGGTGACGTCGCTGCGGGAGATGGTGACCAAGGCCGTGGCAGGCGAGCTCGAGCCGTTGACCTTCCTCGACCTCGATGTCGCCGTCGTCGCCAGAGAGCTCGCGCGAGTGGATGGGAGCGCACGATGAGCGCGACCGAGGTGAAGTTCTACCAGGTCGGCAGCTACGCGGTCGGCAACCGGCTGCTGGCTCCCGACCAGGCGAGCGGGCAGTCCGACATGGCTCGGACCAACGCACTGACGTCGGGGCATCGCGCGTGCCAGGGCTGCGGTGAGGCGCTCGGCGCCCGCTACGTGCTCGACGCCGCGATGCGCGCGTCGAACAGCCGGATGGTCACCGTGAACGCGACAGGCTGCCTCGAGGTGTTCTCGACGCCATACCCGGAGACGTCCTGGCGGGTGCCGTGGCTCCACTCGCTGTTCGGCAACGCGCCGGCCGTCGCGACCGGTGCCGCTGCCGGTCTGCGTGCCCTCGGCAAGGACGACGTCCGCGTCGTGGCCCAGGGCGGCGACGGTGGCACCGTCGACATCGGGTTCGCCTGCCTGTCGGGCATGTTCGAGCGCAACGACGACGTGCTCTACATCTGCTACGACAACGGTGGCTACATGAACACCGGCGTCCAGCGGTCGGGTGCGACGCCGCCGGCCGCCCGCACCTCGACGACGCAGACCGTGGGGTCCGAGCCGGGCAACGTGTTCGGCCAGGGCAAGGACGTCCCGCGCATCGCGATGGCGCACGAGATCCCGTACGTGGCCACCGCCACGGTCGCCGACCTGCGCGACCTCGAGGCGAAGGTCGAGCGGGCGATGGGCATGCACGGAGCGCGCTACCTGCACGTCATGGTGCCATGCCCGCTGGGCTGGGGCTCGGCGTCGTCGGACACGGTGAAGCTGGCGCGGCTCGCGACCGAGAGCGGGTTCTTCCCGGTGTTCGAGGCCGAGCGGGGCGAGGTCACGTCGGTGCGCAAGATCCGTCACCAGGTACCCGTCGAGGAGTACCTCACGCTGCAGGGCCGGTACGCGCACCTGTTCCGTCCCCAGCGTCGTGACGACGTGATCGACCGCCTCCAGGCGATCGCCGACCGCAACATCGCCCGGTACGGGCTGCTGGAAGAGGTGCTCTGATGGACACACCGTTCGCGATCACGCTCGGCGTCGGATCGAGCCTCGCCAACCGCACGGGCGCCTGGCGCGTGGAGCGGCCGGAGTACGTCTCGTTGACGGCGCCGTGCGCGCACGCCTGCCCTGCGCACGAGAACCCGCAGGACTGGCTGTACACCGCCGAGGACGGCTCGTACGAGCAGGCCTGGCGTGCGCTGGTGGTGGCCAACCCGTTCCCGGCCATCATGGGTCGCGTCTGCTACCACCCGTGCCAGACGGCGTGCAACCGCGGCAAGCTCGACGAGGCGGTCGGGATCAACGCGGTCGAGCGGTTCTTGGGCGACCTCGCGATCGAGAAGGGCTGGGCGCTCCCCGTCCCCGAGACCGCTTCCGGCCGACGCGTGCTCGTGGTGGGCTCCGGCCCGGCCGGTCTGTCCGCGGCGTACCACCTGCGCCGGCTCGGGCACGACGTGACGATCCGCGACGGCTCCACGATGCCCGGCGGCATGATGCGCTACGGGATCCCGGCCTACCGGCTTCCGCGCGCGGTGCTCGACGCCGAGATCGCGCGGATCGAGGTGACGGGCGTGAAGATCGAGATGCAGACGACCGTCGCGTCGGTCATCGACGCCATGGCCGAGGGCTTCGATGCCGTCTTCCTCGCGGTCGGCGCCCAGATCGGCAAGCGCGCCTACGTCCCGGCGGGGGAGGCTGCGCGGATCCTCGACGCGGTGACCCTGCTGCACGGCGTCGCCGACGGTGAGACGCCGATGCTCGGCCGTCGAGTGGTGGTCTACGGCGGAGGCAACACGGCCGTCGACGCCGCCCGCACCGCGCGTCGGCTCGGCGCGACCGAGTCGGTCATCGTCTACCGGCGCACGCGCGACCGCATGCCCGCGCACGACTCGGAGGTCACCGAGGCGCTCGAGGAGGGCGTGACGTTCCGCTGGCTGTCGACCATCACGCACGCCGACGCCGGTCACCTCATGGTCGAGCGCATGGAGCTCGACGAGACGGGCTTCCCGCAGCCGACCGGCGAGCTCGAGGACCTCGAGGCCGACTCGCTCGTGCTCGCGCTCGGGCAGGAGACCGACCTGTCGCTGCTCGACGGCATCCCCGACCTCACGTTCGTCGACGGCGTCGTGCAGATCGACGACCGGTTCATGACGGGCCACCCGGGCATCTTCGCGGGCGGTGACGTGGTGCCGGCCGAACGCACGGTGACGGTCGGCGTCGGGCACGGCTCGCGTGCCGCCGACTCGATCCACGCCTACCTCGCGCAGCTCGACGGCGTCGCCGCCGGCCCGGCCGAGCACGTCGAGGCGCCGATCGCGGAGTACGAGCGGCTCAACACGTGGTACTTCGCGGACGCCCCGCACGCGGTGCGACCGCACCTCGAGGCGGCACGCCGGGCGACCGGGTTCGACGAGGTCGTCCAGGCGCTCGAGCCCGAGACCGCGCTCTACGAGGCGCGGCGGTGCATGTCGTGCGGCAACTGCTTCGAGTGCGACAACTGCTACGGCGTGTGCCCCGACAACGCGGTCATCAAGCTGGGCGTCGGCGAGGGCTTCCGCTTCGACTACGACTACTGCAAGGGGTGCGGCATCTGCGCCACCGAGTGCCCGGCCGGGGCGATCCGGATGGTGCCCGAGCCGACGATCTCGCTCTGAGGGTCGAGGGCCCGGTTCGCCGGGCCCTCAGCCGTCGGCGGCGGTGATGTCGCCGGGTCCCTCGCTCGCGACGACGTCGCCGGTCGTCTCGCTCGCGACGACGTACTGGCGTGCGAGGCGCAGCGTGGACACGAGGTCGCCCGGGCACCATGGTTCGAGGCAGAGCTTGCGGTCGTGGGCCGCGTAGGCCTCGAAGGCGGCCTTCTTGGCCTGGAGGTCCGTGCCGGTGACGTTCGGCAGCCGCGTCCACATCGGGTAGCCGCCGTACGCCAGGAGCGTGTGCGCTGAGCGGTAGCCGTGGTCGGCCTGCCGCGCGAACAGTGCCGTGGCCGTGTGGTCGGCGTTGTCGCCGTGGCGGAACTCGATGGTCCAGTCCTGGGTGCGCACGATCGTCGGGTGGAACTCGGTCATGAGTTCGGTCAGCGTGGTGGTGAGCGATGCGTCCGTGTAGGTGGTCGAGCCGTCGACCGCGTCGATCGTCGCGATGTCACCGTCCCAGAGCCGTCGCAGGCTCTGGTAGTCGTGCACGAAGGTCCCCGTCCCGGCCCGGTTCCCGTCGGGCAGGCGCATGAAGACGACAGAGACCTGGGGCGCGTCCGTGAGCGTCATGAGCCGCACGGCGTGGCCGGGCACCCCGGCGTCGGACGAGCTCCAGCGGTCCGCGACGCCGGCCATCTGCGCGTAGGCGGCCAGGCTGCCCGCCTCGCGGCTGCGCCAGTACGCCTCGCCCTGGGCGGCGTCGCCCGCGGTGAGGAAGACCGTCCGCACGCAGCGTCCCGCGAGGACGTCCTGCGCGAGGTCGGGGCTCTGGAAGAGCAGGTCGTCGTCCTCGTGGGCGACGACCTGCATCGCGCCCGCGACGCACGGCGTCGCCGGTGCGACCTGCACCGCCACCGGGGTGGCCCCGAGGGGCACGGACACCAGCGCGACGGAGATGAGCACGCCGCGTGTGAACCACAGCGTGCCGAGCACACCGAACGCACCGAGGGCCCGCGCGATCCTCGTGCCGTTCCGGCGGGCGGGCTGACGCCGCTTGATCACGCTCGTCCCTCGCGGTGTGGTCGACCGAACGGATGCCGGTGCTGGTGAGCAGCGATATTACTCGGCTCCGGCGCGCGCGTGGTGGACCCGAGCCGTCCCAGATGTTCGGACATGCGCCGATAGACTCGCCGGATGGCCGATACGGCGAGACCTGGACGCGTGCCCGTCGCGTGAACGAGCCCACGGTGAACGAGCCCACGAAGGACGACGCCCGCCCGCCTGAGGTGGAGATCGTCGACGCGCCGACGACCCGGGTGCATGACCCGAGTGACCTGCTCGGCCTCGTCCTGTCCGCCCTCGGCGTCCTGGCGGTGCTGGTGGCCGTCGTCTCTGCGCAGGGCACCACGGCCGGGGTCGCCCAGGACGTGCGCGGCTTCAGCTGGCTGCTCCGGCGGGTGCTGGTGTTCCCGGTGGCCGTCCTCGAGGGTCTCGTGACGCTCATCGCGCCGGTCGCCGTCCTCACCGAGCTCGCGGTCCGGCGGCACGGCCGCCAGCTGCTCCAGGTGGGAGCGGCCGGCCTTGCGGCGCTCGCGCTGTGCGTGGCGACGACGTCCGCCCTGACCGCGTTCGGGTCCACCGAGCTCCTGCAGGGCCTGTCGGTCTCGCGGGACGGCCGCTGGGTGCTGTCGATCCCGGCGTCGGTGGCTGCCCTCGCGGGGGTCCTGACCGCTGCGGGCCCGCGCGGGCGCCGGCGGACCGTCCTGTGGTCGTGGAACCTGCTGTGGATCTCCCTGGGCATCGTCCTGGTCACCGGCCAGGTCTCGCTGTCCGGCGCGGCCGTGGCCCTGCTCCTCGGTCGGGTCGCCGGTCTGGGCGTGCGCTTCGCGTCAGGGGTGCAGTCCGAACGCGCCTACGGGTCGGCTCTCGTCGCCGCGATCCGCCGCGCGGGCTTCGACCCGGCGCGGCTCGTACGGGTCGCCGACGCGGACGAGCACCGGATGTACGACCTGACCACCACGGCGGCGCGGCGCCTGCGTGTCGTCGTGCTGGACGGTGACCGGCAGGTCGTCGGCGCGCTGTCCAGGTTGTGGCGGTCGGTGCGTCTGCGCGGCATCGAGGGTCGCTCGCTCGTGTCGTTGCGCCAGGCGGTCGAACGCACGGCTCTGCTCGCGTACGCAGCCCGTACCGCCGGCGTGCGCACACCGCAGCCGCTCGGCATCGCCGAGGCGCAGGACTCGATGCTCGTCGTCGAGGGGATGACGGGTGCTGCGGTACCGCTGCGGCTCGTGGGCGACGCGCACCTCACCGACGAGCTGCTGCACGCGATCTGGGGCCAGCTGAGGTCGGCGCACGACGCCGGGATCGCGCACCGCGCCCTGACGTCGGACACGATCCTGGTCGAGCAGGAGGCCGGGGACCCGGTCGTGTGGCTCGTCGGCTGGGACTCGGGCGACGTCGCCTCGACCGAGCTCGCGCGCCGGATGGACCTCACGCAGCTTGTCGCCCTGCTCGCGGTGCGCGTCGGTCCGGCCCGTGCGATCGAGTCGGCCGCGGCCGTCCTGCCGCGCCAGGACATCGCGGCGATCGGGCCGCTCCTGCAGAGCGTGGTCCTGCCTCAGCGGACGCGCGAGGAGATGCGCGCGCACTCCGGGCTGCTGGACGAGCTGCGGTCCGCGCTCGTCGAGCACCTGCCCGGCACGGACGTCGAGCCGGAGCAGGTGACCCGCTTCGGGGTGCGCACGGTGCTCACCGTGGTCCTTCCGGTGGTGGCCGTCGTCGTGATCCTGACGAGCATCAACGTCGACGAGATCGGGAGGGCGCTCACGTCGAGCGACTGGCGCTGGAGCGCTGTCGCGTTCGGTCTGGGTCTCGCGACCTATGTGGGGGCCGGTCTCACGTTCGCCGCGTTCGCCCCCGTCCGGATCAGCCTGCGATCGGCGACGCTCGTCCATGCGGTGGGGGCGTTCGTCTCCCTCGCTGCGCCTGCCGGAGTCGGATCCGCGGCGCTCAACCTGCGGCTCCTGACGAAGCGCGGCGTGAGCGCGTCCCTCGCGGTGGCGACCGTCGCTCTCGTCCAGGTCTCGCAGTTC
>DASVMA010000017.1:0-18248 GCA_036384595.1 Cellulomonas sp.
CGTCCGCCGCGGCCGGCACCTACTCCGCGCACGTCGGGATGCTCGGGGACGCGCTCGCCGCCGGGGGCGCGACGGTCACGGGCATCGGCCCGGGTGCCGCCATCGCGCTCGCGAACGCGGCCGGGACGACCGTCGGCACCCACGTCCGGCTGCCGACCGACCCGACCCGGCTCACCTCGATCGTGCGTGACTCGCTCGCCACCTCGGACCTCGTGGTCGTCGACGCCGGCTCGGTCCGCGACCCCGGCTACCCGACGCGGGACCGCGTGCCGGCCGACGCCGCTGACGCGGGTGAGCCGGTCGTCATGGGGCCCGACGGCGAGGACCTCACGTCCGACCTCGACGCCGCGATCGCCGTCCTGGAGCCGACCCGTAGCGAGCAGGCCCAGGCCATCGACGCCCGCGTGCGTGCCGTCCTCGCGGCCATCGACGCCTCGACGACCGACCCGACCGTGCTCGTCGTCTCCCTCGCCGACTCCGGGCGCAGCCCCCAGCTGCAGCTCGCCGTGGCGAGCGGCCCGACCGCCGCAGGTGGCAGCACGTACGCCGGGACGCTGCTCGGCTCACGCTCGACGCGCGAGCCCGGCTACCTGCAGACCACCGACATCGCCCCGACCGTCCTGAGCGCGCTCGGTCTGCGCGCCGACGCCCCGCAGGGCGCTCTCATCGGCTCGCCGGTGACGCCGGTCGCCGGCCCGCACGTCGCGAGCGCACGCGTCGCGGCCCTGGTCGACGGGAACCGGCACGCGCAGGCCACCCGCCCGCTCATCCGGTACTTCTACCTGACGCTCGTCGGCATCAACCTGCTGCTCTACCTGCTGGTGACCATCGGGCTCAACGGGCGTGTGCTGGCGTGGTGGAGCCGCGTCCTCGACAAGCGCTGGCCCGGTCAGGGCCGGCGGGTCGTGGCGGCGTTGAGCCACCCGGGCACCGTGCTCCGTCCCCTGCGGGCGCTCGGCGTGGCGGTGTCCGCGATCCCCGTCTCGACGTTCCTCGCCGACCTCACGCCGTGGTGGCGCGTGTCGCCGCCGTCGTACGCCGTGGCCGCGGCCATCGTGCTGTGGGTCGCCGTGATCACGGCGATCGCGCTCGTGCCGCCGTGGCGCGACACCGTGCTCGCCCCTCTCGGCATCGTGTCCGCGATCACGGTCGGTGTCGTGTGCGTCGACATCGCCGCCGGTGCCCGGCTCCAGCTGGACTCGCTCATGGGACCGCAGGCGCTCGTCGCCGGACGGTTCTACGGGTTCAACAACACCGCGTTCGCGCTGGTCGCCGCGGCGTCGATCCTCCTCGCCGTCGCCCTCGCCAACCCGCTCGTCCTCCGCGGCCGGCGTGGGCTCGCGACCGGCGTCGTCGTCGTGATCGGCCTCGTGACCACGGCGCTCGACGGGCTCCCGTCCATCGGCGCCGACTTCGGCGGGCCGCCCGCGCTCGTGCCCGGGTTCGCGATCCTCGCCCTCCTCACCGCCGGGATCCGGCTCACCTGGTGGCGGACGCTCGGGGTGCTCGGTGCCGGTGCCGTGACCGTCTCGGCGTTCGCGGTCGTCGACTACCTGCGTCCGGCCGACTCGCGCACGCACCTCGGCCGCTTCGTCGAGACCGTGCTCGACGGCGGTGCGTGGCAGGTCGTCGAGCGCAAGCTCGCGCAGAACGTCACGATCCTCGTCGGCAGCGAGCTGACCCTGCTCGCCGTCGCCGGCCTCGTGCTCGTCGTCCTCGTGCTCGGCCGGTCGCTGCGCAAGGCCGTGGTGGCGCCCGACGGCGGCTCCTACGGGTGGCTCTCCGCGCGCGAGCCGCTCAAACGGCTCGGCGCCGACGCCCCGATGCTGCGTCACGGCCTGATCGCGCTCGCCGTGACGATGGCGATCGGGTTCGCGCTCAACGACTCGGGCATCCTCATCCCGGCGATCGGCATCGCCCTGGTGGTGCCCCTGCTCGCCTCGGTCAGCGCGAACTGGCTGATCCATCTGCGCCCGAGCGCCGTCACCAGCGCGTCGGCGGGCCTGACCCCCGTCAGCGGTGGCTGATCGGCGGTGACGTGCCTGGCGACAGGGTCGACCGGATCGCCCCGGCGGCCCGGCGGACCCGGCGGGCGTTGACCGCGAGCTGGACGTCGCGGTACTGCGCGGCACGGTGCAGCTGGCCCCGCAGGTCGGAGCCCGACGGTCGGTGGCGCAGGTCGCACGGGACCTCGACGGCCGTGAACCCCTGCCGGAGCAGGTCGATCGTCATGCCGGTCTCGACACCCCACCCGCGTGCGAGCGGGGTCGCGGCCTCGAACGCCTCGCGGGTCAGGCAGCGCATGCCCGACAGCGGCTGCGTCGGCGTCCAGCCCGTCATCGCCGCGATGGCCCGGCGCGCCGCACCGACCACGATCCCGCGGCCCCCCGCACCGACCTGAGGCGGCAGCAGCGCGATGGAGAAGTCCGCGGTCCCCTCGAGGACCGGCGGGACTAGCGGCGCGGTGTTCACGGCCGACTCGCCCAGGTCCCCGTCGATGAACAGCAGGAGGCGCGGCGGTCGGTCGGGCGTGTCGCGCATCGCGACGACAGCCGCCCCGGTCTCCATCGCAGCGGCCTTGCCGCGGTTGTGCGAGTGACGGACGACGACCGCCCCGGCGTCCCGTGCGACGTGCTGCGTGCTGTCCTCGGACCCGTCGTCGACCACGAGCACGAGGTCGACGCGAGGGATCGCACGCGCGGCGCGGACGGTGGCGGCGATCCGGCGGGACTCGTCCTTGGCCGGGATGACGACCGCGACGCGCTGCCGGGACCGGCTGCCCGGCTCCTTCGTCGTCGCCTCGGTCAGCGGCTCGCTGCTGGCGGCGCGACGGCGCGACGCACGGCGGGCGCGGACCTTCACCGGGGCCGACCCGTCGGTGGCGGGGAGGTCATCGGTGGCTGCGGGCATCATGAGGACGTCGTCCGACGCGGGCGTCACGTCCGCCTCGTCGTTGTCGGCGGAATTCCCGCGCTTCCGGGTCACGCGCCCAGCCTAGCGAGCCGCCAGCCGGCCCACCGCCCGGGGCCTGGTGGCCCGGACCCCGGCGAGGCGGGCGTCAGCGCAGCGTGACCTGGCGGGCGACGAGGCCCGCACGGGCGCGGCGCGCGTTGGCGTCGAGCGGGGAGTCGTCCGCGAGCGCCGCGGTGAACCGCGGGAGGAACTCCGCGACGGGCTTCTCGATCTCGGCGGCCTCGGTGCCAGGGGCGAGCTCCCACACCGGCACGACGATCCCGTTCGCGCGGAAGTAGCCGACGAACTTCGCGTCGTCGAACCCGGACTCCCGCTTGGCGTGCAGGCGCGCGAGCGCGTCGAGGACCTGCTGCTCGTCGTGCGGCTGCGCCCAGCGCAGGAACTCGCGCGTGCCGAGACGCGCCCAGTACGCCGACTCGGCCGCGGCGAGCTTGACCGTCGGGACGATGCCCGCGTCGGCCTCCTCGATCGCGCTCGACAGCTCGGCGGTCACCTCGATGTCGGGGGCGAGCCAGTAGCTGTAGCCGGGCTCGATCGTGACCTGGAACGGGACCGACAGGTCGAGGACGTCCTGCAGGCGGGGACCCGGGCCGGGCAGGCCGGCCGTCTGGACGGCCGTGCCGGGCTCGATCTCGAGGGCCTCGAGCAGCGCTGCGGCCAGGTCACGGCTCGCGTCACCCGAGCCGCGCGAGGTCTGCAGCGCGAGGAGGATGACGCCGTCGGCGCGGTGCAGCGCCTGCCACCCCATCGGGAGGACGGTGGTCACGAGCACGTCGCGCGAGCCGTGCTCGGCGGTGGTGCGCGCGGTCGCGGTCGCTGCGGGGACGATCTCCTTGAGCGCGACCCAGTCCGGCTCACCCGGGAGGCCCTCGAAGGGACGGAGGACGAAACCGGAGGTTGCAGCAGAGGCCATGGTCGTCGAGGTTACCGGACCCGGCGCACGCGAGTCCCTGCGGGCCCGACGACCCCGGGCGCGCGACACCCGACGAGCCGGACCCTTCGGGTGGCAGGATCAGGCCATGGACCCGCGCGCCGGAACTCTTGCCCAACCGTCCGACCTCGTCGACGTGGACGCGCTGCTCGGCGCGTACCGCGACCGCGTCCCCGACCTCGACGACCCGGCGCAGCGCGTCGTGTTCGGGACGAGCGGGCACCGGGGGTCGAGCCTCGACGGGGCCTTCAACGAGGCGCACATCGTCGCGATCACGGCGGCGATCATCGAGTACCGCCGCTCGCAGGGCACCGACGGCCCGCTGTTCATCGGTCGGGACACGCACGCGCTGTCCCTGCCTGCCTGGGAGACCGCGCTCGAGGTGCTCGCCGCCGCCGGCGTCCAGGTCGCCATCGACGCCCGCGACTCGTACACGCCGACGCCCGCGGTCTCGCACGCGATCCTGCTCCACAACGGTGCGACGAGCACCGAGGGTGTCCGCACGCACGTCGAGGGAGCTGCCGCGGGCGCGGCGACCGGCCTGGCGGACGGCATCGTCGTGACCCCGTCGCACAACCCCCCGCGCGACGGCGGCTTCAAGTACAACCCCCCGCACGGCGGCCCGGCCGACTCCGACGCGACCGGCTGGATCGCCGCCCGTGCCAACGAGCTGCTGCGCACCGGGGTCGGGCAGGTCCGCCGCGTGCCGATCGCGCAGGCCCTCGCCGCGGACACCACGCACCGTCACGACTTCATGGCCGCCTACGTCGACGACCTCGCCAACGTCATCGACATGGACGCGATCCGCGAGGCCGGCGTGCGGATCGGCGCGGACCCGCTCGGGGGCGCGTCGGTCGAGTACTGGGCCGCGATCGGGGAGCGGTACGGCCTCGACCTGACGGTCGTGAACCCGCGGGTCGACCCGCAGTTCGCCTTCATGACGCTCGACTGGGACGGCAAGATCCGGATGGACTGCTCGTCCCCGTCGGCCATGGCCTCCCTGGTCGCGGCGATGGGCGCGGACGCCCCGTACGACATCGCGACGGGCAACGACGCCGACTCCGACCGGCACGGCATCGTCACGCCCGACGCGGGTCTCATGAACCCCAACCACTACCTCGCGGTCGCGATCCAGTACCTCTACTCGGGTGCCCGCCCGGGGTGGCCCGCGGATGCCGCGATCGGCAAGACCCTCGTCTCGTCGTCGCTCATCGACCGGGTCGCGGCGTCGCTCGGCCGTCGGCTGCTCGAGGTGCCGGTCGGGTTCAAGTGGTTCGTCCCGGGCCTGCTCGACGGCTCCGTCGGGTTCGGCGGCGAGGAGTCCGCCGGTGGGTCGTTCCTGCGCAAGGACGGCACCGTCTGGACGACCGACAAGGACGGGATCATCCTTGCCCTGCTCGCCTCCGAGATCCTCGCGACGACCGGGCGCTCCCCCTCGCAGCACCACGCCGACCTCGTCGCGCAGTTCGGGGAGTCCTGGTACGCGCGGGTCGACGCCCCCGCGACCCTCGAGCAGAAGGCCACGCTCGGCAAGCTGTCGCCCGAGCAGGTCACGGCCACGACCCTCGCGGGCGAGGACATCACCGCGAAGCTGACCGCGGCACCCGGCAACGGTGCGGCGATCGGCGGGCTCAAGGTCACGACCGAGAACGCGTGGTTCGCGGCCCGGCCGTCGGGGACCGAGAACGTCTACAAGATCTACGCGGAGTCGTTCGTCAGCCCCGAGCACCTCGCGCAGGTGCAGGTCGCCGCGAAGGACGTCGTGTCGGACGCCCTCGGCTGACCGCGCTGCCCTGACGGCGCCCTCAGTCGACCGGGTCGGGGGCGTGCCGGACGAGGTCCTGGTACTCGGCATGCCGTGCGACGAACGCGCGGATGAACGGGCACAGGGGCACGATCTGTCGTCCGGACGCCCGCACCTGGTCGAGCGCGCCGCGTGCGAGCGCCGACCCGACACCGCGCCCCTCGGCCGCCTCGACCACCTCGGTGTGCGTGAACACGACTGCGTCCGCGTCCAGCTCGTAGGCGGCGAACGCGAGCACCGCGCCGTCGGGGTCGCGCGCCTCGAACTGTCCGTCGGCGCGGTTGTCGGTCACCGTGAGCTCGTCCATGCCCCGATCATGTGGCACCCGGGCGGTCTGGGCCAGCGCGACGGCAGTGACACACTGGGGCCG
The DNA here is from genome assembly GCA_036384595.1 of Cellulomonas sp. GTDB lineage: Bacteria > Actinomycetota > Actinomycetes > Actinomycetales > Cellulomonadaceae > Cellulomonas_A. The sequence continues at coordinate 6,079 of DASVMA010000017.1, forward strand.
TGTTCCGGCCCTATCGCACCCTTCTCGCCCGGCCGGGCGCACTGGCCTTCTCCGCGTCGGGGCTCCTCGCCCGGCTGCCGATGTCCATGGCGGGCATCGGGATCGTGCTCGTCGTCGTGGCGGGGTACGACTCGTACGCCCTGGCCGGACGCGTCTCGGCGGCATACGTCCTGACCCAGGCGCTCTGCTCCCCGCGGCTCGCCCGCCTCGTCGACCGGCACGGGCAGGCGCGCGTCATGCGCCCTGCGATCGCGGTGACCTCCCTCGGGCTTGCCGGTCTCGCGGTCGCCGCGACCCTGCAGCTCCCCGTCGTCTGGCTGTACGTCGCCGCGGTGGTGACGGGCGCCACGATGGGGTCGTTCGGGTCGCTCGTGCGCGCGCGGTGGTCCCACGTCGTGCACACGCCGCGGGAGCTGCACACCGCGTACTCCCTCGAGTCGGCATTCGACGAGCTCGTGTTCGTCGTCGGTCCGGTCCTCGCGACGACCCTCGCAGCGGGCGTGTCACCCGTGACGGCCCTGGTCGTGTCGGTCGCCGGGCTCGTCGTCGGCGGGTACTGGTTCCTCGGCCTGCACGGCACGCAGCCACCGCACGTCGCGCGACCGGTCGGCGCGGCTCGGACCCGGTCCGTCATGCGGTCGGGCGGGATGGTCGTCCTCGCGTTCGTGTTCGCCGCGGTCGGCGCCATCTTCGGGGCGACCGACGTCGCTACCGTCGCATTCGCCGGAGAGCAGGGTCACCCCGAGCTCGCCGGCGTGGTCCTGGCGGTGTTCGCACTCGGGTCGATGATCGCGGGGCTGCTCTACGGGGCGCGCCACTGGACGGCGCCGCTGTGGCGCCGGTTCGTGCTCGGGACCGTCGCCCTGGCGCTCGGCGCCTCGCTGTTCGTGCTGGTCACGTCGATGGCGATGCTCGCCGGGGTCATGTTCGTGGCGGGCTTCGCGATCGCGCCGACGATCATCAACGGCAACAGCCTGGTCCGCAGCTTCGTCCCGCGCGCCCGGCTGACCGAGGGCCTCGCACTGGTCGGCACGATGCTCGGCGTCGGCGTCTCGTTCGGCGCGTCGATCGCCGGCCTGGCGATCGACGCGGACGGCTCGCGCGGCGGCTACCTCGTCGTCGTCGTGGCTGCGCTTGCCGTCCTCGGGGCGACCGCGGCCGCGCTGCGAACCCTGCGGTCCGCCACATCGGAGCTCATGTTCGTCGACGAGCCCGCGGCGGCGGCTCGCGCGGTCGACCTGACGACACCGGCGCCGGCGGCGGCCGACCCGCAGGCGGCGAGCCCGCAGGCCCCAGAACCGCTGGCCGTGGACCCGCGATGACCAGGCCCGACGCCGTCCCCGAGCAGACGGTTCGCGCCCTCGCGACCGTGCTGCGTCCGCTCGGGCACGTCGACCGCGTCGAGCTCCTCACGGGCGGCATGTTCGCCACGACGTACCGGGTGACGCTCGGCGACGGGACGCGCGTCGTCGTGAAGACCGCACCGACCGACACCGACCGGTTGCTGCGGTACGAGCACGACCTGCTGCGCACCGAGGCGGCCGTGTACGAGCTCGCGGCCGGCCGACCCGACCTCCTGATGCCGCGCGTGCTGCTCACGGACCTGAGCCGAACGGTGCTCCCGAGCGACGTCCTGGTCGTCAGCCACCTCGACGGCGTGCCGCTCGTCGACGCGGGCGAGCTCCAGCCGGCCGTCGCCGACACCGTCCAGGGTGAGCTGGGGGCGTTCATGGCCCGGCTGCACACCGTGCGCGGCGAGCGGTTCGGGTACCCGAACCTCGACGCGGGCCTGCACGCCGAGACCTGGACCGAGGCGTTCGGGCGCATGGTCGAGGCGTTGCTGGCCGATGCCGCCCGGTGGGGCACCCCGCTGCCGTCCGACGAGATCAGGGCTGCGATCGACCGGCACAGAACAGTGCTCGCCGACGTCAGCGTGCCTGCGCTCGTCCACACGGACCTGTGGGCGGGCAACCTGTTCGTCGACCCGGCGACCGGCGCGCTCGTCGGCGTCATCGACACCGAGCGCTCGGTCTGGGGCGACCCTCTGCTCGAGCTCGCGGGCGCCGACCAGCTCGGCCGGGGTCCAGCTCCCGCGGGGCTGCTCGACGCGTACGCGACCGCCGGCGGGACGTTCGGCCTCTCGACCGCGTCGGGGGCGACCCGGCTCGAGCTGTACCGCCTCTACATGTCCCTGGTCCTGCTCGTCGAGATCGCGCCGCGCGGCTACGTGGGCGACTGGCTCACCGCGCACCGCTCGACGGCCGCGTCGAACCTGCGCGCGTCGCTCGACGCACTGGCCTAGGGGCGAGAGGCGCGCCTCAGCCGTGCGCCCGTGCGTGCGGCCTCACGAGATGGGCCCGCGCGCCTGACCGTCCCCGCTCGCCTGGCCGTCGCCGTCCCGCTCCTGCTTCCGCTCCTGCTCCCGGTCGGGGTCCGACCGCTGCGACGGCATCCGATAGCTCATCTCGTGCTGCGGCGGTCGTGCGGCACGCGGGGGAACAGGGCGGACGATCACCTTCGGGGCCACGGCGGCTGCAGCGCGTGCGGCGGCCCGAGCTGCGTCGACCACCTTGCTGCTCAGCGTGACGGTCCCCGTCGTCACCCCGTGCGCGGGCTGCTCCTGACGGGACCCCGACCAGGGACCGTCCTCGCCGAGGAGTGCGTTCGCCCGCGCCGCGATCCGTTCGATCTGCCGGCGCCCGGCCGGCGTCCCGACGAGGAACCCGACCCCGACCCCGACCAGGAATGCTGCTCTCGTCCTCATCTGTCCAAGCCTCCACTGCCGACGTGAGACCGCGGTCGGCGGGATCTCCCCCGACGCGTCCCCGACTCCGTCGGACACGGCGAGCCTAGGCTCGCCGCCACGGCAAGACCAGCGAACCGGACAGATCGGACAGCTCGTGGTGCCGCGACGCGGTCAGACGCTCGCGCCGAAGAGCAGTCCCAGCACGTACGTCGTCGCGGCAGCGCCGAAGCCGATGGCGAGCTGGCGCAGGGCGCGCCGCACCGGCGGACCGCCCGAGAGCACCCCGACGGCCGCCCCCGTGCAGAGCAGCGCGAGGCCGACGAGGAACGTCGCAACCCCCACGGCGCGCAGGCCGCCGAGGCCGAACAGGTAGGGCAGCACCGGGATGATCGCGCCCGAGGCGAAGAAGCAGAAGCTCGCCCCGGCCGCCCCCCAGGCGGTCCCGACGGCCTCGTGCTCGTCGACGAGGTCCGCCACAGGGACCCCCGCGGCGCGCGGCGTCCCGTCCGGTCCGGCCACCAGATCGGGGCCGACGCGCGGGACCCCGAGCGTCGGGGTCGCGATCGTGCCGAACGAGCGCAGCAGCTCCCCGGCGCGGACCCGGGCGTCCTCGACCGACATCCCGCGGGCGCGGTAGACGAGCTCGAGCTCGTTGGCCTCGACGTCGAGGTGGGGGACGGCGGCGTGCGTCTGCTGGCCGGGCGCCGACGCCTCGAGCAGCTCGCGCTGCGAACGCACCGAGACGTACTCCCCCGCACCCATCGACAGCGCGCCCGCGAGCAGGCCGGCGACCCCGGTGAGCAGGACGACGCTGTTCGACGCACCGCTCGCGCCGATGCCGAGCACGAGCGCGAGGTTGCTCACGAGCCCGTCGTTGGCGCCGAAGACCGCCGCGCGGAACTGCCCCGACATGCGGTTGCGGCCACGTGCGGCCAGGCCTCGCACGACCTCCTCGTGGATGCGCTCGTCGGCAGCCATCGTCGCGGTCGCGTCGGCGTCGGTGTCGTAGGACGACCGTGCCTCGGCGCGCTGCGCGAGGGCGAGCACGAACACCGACCCGAACCGCCGGGCCATCCAGGCGAGCGCGACCGTACGGAAGTCACCGCGCAGCGGCCGCCCGACGTCGTCCCCGAGCAGGTCGAGCCAGTGCTGCTCGTGCCGCCCCTCCGCCTCGGCGAGCGCGAGCAGGATGTCCCGCTCCTCGCCCGTCCGCCGCGACGCGAGGTCACGGTAGACGGCGGCCTCGGCTCGCTCGTCCGCGAGGTACTGCCTCCAGCGGCGGTGATCGCGGCGGTTCGGGACGCGCCGCGAGGGGCCGGCGGCGGGTTCGATGGCGGTCTGCACGGGGGTGATTCTCCCATCTCGCCGCCCGGCAGCCCGTCCCACCTCGGCGACACGGACCCGGCGCAGGACCGATGGCCTGGGTGTGCGACCTGTCGAGTTCTAGGCTCGGGGCGCACCCACAGGGCGATCCGGTCAGCGACGGCGTTGGTCCGGACCTCCCACGCTGCGCGAGAGCAGCAGCCCGAGAGAGAGGTAGCCATGCTCGCGGAGACCGACATCGCGCCCGACGTCGCCCGGGTCGCACTCGTGCGCCGCTGGGCTCGTGAGCGGCTGACGGCGGCCGGTCTCGACCAGCCCACGCTCGACGTCCTCGTGCTCCTCGTGAGCGAATCCGTGACGAACGCCGTCGTGCACGCGCGGCCCCCGCTCGTCCTGTGCCTCGACGTCGACGCCGAGCGGACGCGCGTCGAGGTGCGCGACGGCACGTCCGACGAGCCCGTGCTGCGTCACGCTCTGCCGAGCCAGCCGGGGGGCCGCGGCATGATGTTCATCGACCACCTGTCGTCGCGCTGGGGGACGGTCGCGCACGACGCCGAGGTCGGCAAGCCCGCGAAGACCGTGTGGTTCGAGCTGGCGCACCCCGGCACATCCGCGCTCCTGCCGTCCTGACGGGCGCCCCTGCGCGTGCCGGGCCTAGGCTCGGCGCATGGCGAAGTACTTCGACGTCCACCCCCACGACCCGCAGCCACGGTCGATCGCTCAGATCGTCGCCCTGCTCCGCGACGACGCGCTGATCGCCTACCCGACGGACTCCTGCTACGCGCTCGGCACCCGGATGGACAGCCACATGGGGGCCGACCGGATCCGCGCGGTCCGCCACCTCGACGACAAGCACCACTTCACGCTCGTGTGCGCGGACTTCGCCCAGCTCGGCCAGTTCGTCTACCTCGACAACTCGGCGTTCCGCGCGATCAAGGCGAGCACGCCCGGCGCGTACACCTTCATCCTCCCGGCGACCAAAGAGGTGCCGCGACGGCTGTCCCGCCCGAACAAGAAGACGGTCGGTGTGCGTATCCCGGACCACCCGGTCGCCCTCGCCCTCGTCCGCGCGCTCGGGGAGCCGCTGCTGTCGAGCACGCTGCTGCTGCCCGGCGCCGAGAGCCCGATGACCGAGGGCTGGCAGGTCAAGGAGGAGCTCGACCACGTGGTCGACGCGGTCGTCGACGCGGGCGACTGCGGCACCGAGCCCACGACGGTCGTCGACTTCTCGGACGGCAGCCCGGTGGTCGTGCGCGTCGGCGCGGGGGACCCCAGCCGGTTCGAGTGAGCCACGCGCCCGACGACCCCGCCTACCCGGTGCTCGCCGGCACCGCGGCCGATCTCGACGAGCTCGACGCGCTGCTCGTGGAGTGCCGCGCCTGCCCCCGGCTCGTCACCTGGCGCGAGCAGGTCGGCGAGGTCAGGCGGGCGGCCTTCCGCACCGAGACCTACTGGGCGCGGCCCGTCCCCGGGTTCGGCGACCCGGCGGCCCGCATCGTCGTCGTCGGGCTCGCCCCAGCCGCGCACGGCGCCAACCGCACCGGCCGGATGTTCACCGGCGACCGCAGCGGGGACTTCCTGTTCGCGGCCATGCACCGCGCCGGAGTGGCGTCCCAGCCGACGTCGGTGAGCGCCGACGACGGCCTGACCCTGACGGGGATCCGTGTCACCGCCCCGGTCCGCTGCGCCCCGCCGGGCAACGCACCGACCCCGACCGAGCGGCGCACCTGCGGCCCGTGGCTCGCCCGCGAGCTCGAGCTGGTGGCTCCCGACGTCGCCGTCGTGCTGGGCGCGTTCGGGTGGCAGGCGCTGCTCACGACGCTCGCCGAGCAGGGCTGGGACGTCCCCCGACCCCGGCCACGGTTCACGCACGGCGCCGAGGTACGGCTCGCGGGGCCGGCCGGCCGCGTCCTCACCCTGCTCGGGTGCTTCCACGTGAGCCAGCAGAACACCTTCACGGGCCGGCTGACCGGGCCGATGCTCGACGCGGTCCTCCGACGGGCACTCGAGATCGCCGGGTCGACGGCCGATCCGACCTGAGCCGGTCGGCCGTCCCCGGACGGGTCAGGCGGTCGCGAACGCCGCGAGCCCGAGCCGCACGCTGCGGTCGAACAGCTCCTCGCGCTCGTCCGCGGAGAGCGCGGCGTCCCGGAACAGCAGGTCGGAGATCGTGCAGATGGCGAGCGCCTCACGGCCCTCGGCGTCGGCGGCCGCGTACAGGCCCGCGGCCTCCATCTCGACCGCGAGGGTCCCGTGCTGCACGAGCAGCTCGTTCGTCGCCGGGCGGTCGACGTAGAACGCGTCGTTCGAGACGACCGCGCCCACGTGCACGCCGGCGGGGCTGGACCCGGGCCGGAACCCGGCGGCGGCTGCGGCGGCGGAGAGCAGCGCGAAGCTCGGCGCGTGGCTGTAGTGGATGCCCGGGATCCGCTGCGCGGTCATCGCCGAGTCGGTGTGCGCGGCGCTCGCGATGACGACATCGCCGAGGTCGAGGTGGGTCGCCATGCCGCCGGCCGTCCCGATGCGGATGATCCGCTGCACGCCGTAGAACCGGAACAGCTCGGTCGCGTAGATCGTGATCGACGGCATCCCCATGCCCGACGCGAGGACCGACACCGGCCTGCTCTCGAACGTGCCGGTGAAGCCGAGGATGCCGCGGACCTCGGTGACGAGCCGCGCGTCGTCGAGAACCGTCTCGGCGATGCGACGGGCACGGCGAGGGTCGCCAGGCATGAGGACGTCCGGGGCGAAGTCTCCCGGCGCAGCGCCGATGTGGGGGGTAGCCATGCAGCGACCCTAGCCCGCACCGCCGGGCTCCGTCCCCGTGCGAGATCCGGCGTCAGGACTAGCGTGGATCCCATGATCCGGGGGGGATCGCGCAGGTCGGGTCGGGGGCGTTCACTCGTCCTCGCGGGGCTCCTGCTCGGCACGGCAGCGGCGTGCGCAGGCTCCGAGCCGGGCCCGGCCGAGTCCACCCCGCCGGCGACGTCGACGACCAGCACGGCCACCGCGACACCGGCCCCCACGGCAGCAGCGCCCTCGTCCGCCACACCGACCAGCCCGGCCGCGCCGACGACGCGACCCGCCGCTGCCGATCTGCGACTCAGCACGTCGGGCCTCGGGCCGCTCACCGTCGGGCTGCCACCGGCGACCAACCCGGGCGCTGCCATGATCGAGCTCAGGCCGACGTACTGCGAGGACATCGGGGCCGGGTCGACCGGCACCGAGCCGGGTCGGTGGGTCCCGACGTACGAGCCGGTCGTCGTGGACGGGGAGCAGCGAGCACTGTTCGCCGTCGAGGCCGACGCCACCCGGGTGTCCCGGATCGACGTCATCTGGTCGGCCATCCCCACGACCGCGGGGATCCACATCGGGTCGACGCTCGAGCAGCTGCGCGCCGCCTACCCCGCCCTGGTCGAGGGCACCGCCGGGCCCACGTCGCAGGTGTGGTGGGTCACCGACTCCGCCGGGTCACTCGTCTTCGAGACCCAGGACGACAGCCAGGGGCTCCAGCCCGCCGGGAGCCCGCCGACGGTCATCCTCATCCGCGTGCTGGCGCCGGGGGTCGACCCGGACTTCACGACCGCGAACAGCGGCAACGTCGCGGGCGCCTGCGCGACGTGACCGGGTCGGCCGGTCAGCGGCGGGCGCGCACGCGTTCGCGGACCACGTAGATCGCAGCCAGGACGAGGCACAGCACGGCGGTCGAGGCCAGCTGCCCGCGCGCTTCGCCGTCGGACAGCATGAGCGCGACGAACCCGCCGAGCAGCGCGAGCGTGGCCCAGCTCAGGTACGGGAACAGCCACATCCGCACGCCCAGGCGGCCCTCGGCCTCGAGCCGTCGCCGCAGGCGCAGCTGCGAGACGGCGATGAACACCCACAGGACGATCAGCGAGCTGCCGACGGCGTTGAGCAGGATGCCCAGCAGGCGGTCGGGCAGCAGCCAGTTGAGCAGCACGCTGAGGACCGCGCACACGATCGAGACGGCGACCGCCGCGACCGGGACCTCGCGCCGGGACACGCGCAGCAGCGCGGGCGGTCCGTCACCGCGCTCAGCGAGGGAGAACGCCATCCGGGACGTGCCGTAGACGTTGGCGTTGAACGCGGACAGCAGCGCGACCACGACGACGAGCCCCATGAGCCGCGACAGCCACGGGATGCCGGCGAGGTCGAGGACCGCGACGAACGGACCGTCGATGAGCTGCGGCGAGGTCCAGGGCAGGACGAGCACCATGATCGCGACGGAGCCGATGTAGAAGAGCAGGATCCGCCAGACGATGCTGCGCGCGGCGGTCGCGATCGACCGTTCGGGGTCGGTGGACTCCGCTGCGGCGATGGTGATGATCTCGATCCCGCCGAACGCGAACACCACGACCAGCAGGCCCGACGCGATGCCCGCGAGACCGTGCGGCGAGAACCCGCCGTGGCCCAGCAGGTTGGCGGTCCCGACGGGGTCGGTGCCCGGCAGGACGCCGAGCGCGAGCAGTGTGCCGATGACGAGGAACACGATGATGACCGCGACCTTGAGCGACGCGAACCAGAACTCGAACTCCCCGAAGCTCCGGACGCCCACGAGGTTGACGACCGCGAAGGCGCCGATGAGGACGAGGGCGACGATCCACTGCGGCACGCCGGGCAGCCAGCCGTGGATGATCCCGGCCGCGGCGGTGATCTCCACGCCGAGCACCATGATCAGCGTCACCCAGTACATCCAGCCCATGACGAACCCGGCCCAGCGCCCGATGCCGGCCTCGGCGTACGTCGAGAACGAGCCGCTGGACGGGATGGCCGCAGCCATCTCGGCGAGCATCCGCATGACGAGGACGACGATGGCGCCCGCGATGACGTAGGAGAGCAGGATCGCGGGCCCCGCGATGGCGATGCCCTTGCCGGTGCCGATGAAGAGCCCCGCACCGATCGCGGAGCCGAGGCCCATCATCGTCAGGTGGCGGACGCGCAGACCGTGGCCCAGCGGGCTGGGGGGCTCGATCGCGACGGTCGAGGGCGCACCGAGGGGATCGGACGCGGCGGGGGTGTTCACCGCACGAGGCTACCGACCCGGCGAGGAGCGGCCGGGGACCGTCCCGTCAGGCGCTCGTCGCCCAGGGCTCGCGCGCCGTCCGGACGGGTTCGCCGGTGCGGGCGGCCTCCTGGATCGCCAGGCCGAGCAGGTGGTCCTGGCTGCCTTCCGCGAGCGGGTAGGGCGCCGGGCCGTCGTCGTGCAGCCAGGCTGCCGTCGCAGCCAGGAGCCCGGCGACGGCGAGGTCGTCGTCGGCCAGGCGTGCACCGACGAACGCGTTGCGGTAGAGCACCTGGCCGTCGAGGCTCACGTGGTCGAGGTCGAACCCCTCGAGGTCCTGCTCGATGCCCGTCTGCCGCCGCACGAGCCGCGACTCCACGACGGTGCGCGGTCCGGTGAACCGCACGAGCCGGTCGTCGACCAGCTCGCCGGTCGATCCACGCACGACGATCCGGTTGGTGCGCAGCGGGTTGTGCCACTGGTTGTCGGTGAAGTCGTAGAGCGCGCTGCGGCCGTCGCCGAGGTCGAGGGTCGCGAGGATGGTCGCAGCCGGCGCGGGTGCGGTCGCCCCGCTCCAGCCGTCGCGGGAGACCGGGTCGAGCAGCGGTGCCGTGAACGTGCTCGCGCGCACCGTGACCTCTCCGTGGCCGGCACCGAGGAGCCGGCGGACCACCGCGACCGCGTGGTACAGGTGCGTCGAGGAGATCTGGACCGAGGTGGCCTGCCCGACGGCACCCCGATCGACCGCCGCGATCCGCGCGACGTGGGCCGGCATGAAGAGGCTGTGCTCGGCGACCTGGACGAGCCCGGAGGCACCGACGTCCGCCCAGAGCGCACGCAGCCCGGCCGCGTCGGGCGCGGGCGGCGTCTCAGCGAGCACGGGCACCCCTGCGGCGACGAGCTCCCGGATCGCGACCGGCGTGACCGGCCACGGGACCGCGACGACGACCACGTCGGGGCGGCCGGGACCGGCGACGAGCTCGCTGATGGTCCGAACCGTCGGCACACCCCACGTGCGCTCGATCTCCGCACCCCGCTCGGGCGTGCGCGTCACGACCGCGGTCACTGCGAACTGGTCGGGCAGAAGCCGGGCCATCCGGACGAAGAACTCGGCCCGCTAACCGCTGCCGACGACGCCGAACCGCAGGGGTCTGCTCATGCGCGCCACGCTAGCGCGGCCCCATCTCGAGCCGACTCAACGCCTCGTCACACGGAACTCCTCAGCGGGCACCCAGGTACATCACGTACCGTCACGGGGTCCGCCGCCCGAAAAGGGTGGAGAGACCGATCATGTAAGGACAGTGACGTGCGCCGACTGGCAGCCACCACCCTTGCCCTCGCGCTGCTGCTGGCCGGCTGTGCAGGCACGAGCAAGTCCGATGCGTCTGCATCGCCGACCCAGACACCGGCCGCGGCGGCCTCGACCGCCAGCCCGGCCGACATCGCAGCCCTCGCCGCGGTGAAGGTCGACGGTGATGCAGGCGCGCAGCCCAAGTTCACCTTCACCCAGCCGTTCACGCTCAGCGCGATCGCGTCGCGGCTGATCACGCCCGGCACCGGCGCCAAGCTCGTCGACGGCCAGATCCTCGCCGTCAACTACTACGCCGTGAACGGTGCGGACGGGACCGACCTCGGGACGTCCTTCGGCGCCGCGACCGTCCCCCTCACCATGGGCGACACGGGCAACGGCACGGAGATGAACGCCGCGCTGGCCGGGCAGAACGTCGGCGCGCGGATCCTCTTCGGGGTCCCCGGAGCCGAGAGCACCGAGCTGATGCTCATCGAGATCGTCGGCGCCAAGACGGTGCCCGACCGTGCCGAGGGCGCGGCTGTCGCACCCGTCGCGGGCCTGCCGACCGTCACGCTCGCCGCGGACGGCACCCCGACGCTGACCCCCGCCACGGGTGCCGCGCCGACCGCGCTCGTCGCGCAGCCGCTCATCAAGGGCTCCGGCGCAGCGGTCACCGACGGCCAGACGGTCACGGTCAACTACACCGGATGGCTGTGGGACGGCACGAAGTTCGACTCGTCGTGGGGCGCCTCGAAGTTCACGTCGGCCCTGAAGTCCGGCTCGATCATCGACGGCTGGATCAAGGGTCTCGTCGGCCAGACCGTCGGCAGCCAGGTCCTCCTGGTCATCCCCCCGGACCTCGCCTACGGCGCGACCGAGCAGGGCACGATCCCGGCGAACTCCACGCTGGTCTTCGTCGTCGACATCCTCGCGGCCTCCTGACCGTCGCACCTGCGTGACTCCGGCGCCCACCTCCACCCGGGGGTGGGCGCCGTTGCGTCCGGGCTGCGGCGCCACCCTGCCCTGACCTGCGGGTGCGGCCGTTCGGCACACCTTCCCAGCGTCGTCGTGCATCCTGGTCCCGTGCTCGACGACTTCGAACGCGTGCTCGCGCAAGCGCGCCGCGGCTCCCCGGAGGCGTTCCAGTCGCTCCACGGCGACCTGGTCCGCCCAGTCGCGGCGTACCTGCGGAACAAGGGCGTGGCCGAGATCGAGGACGTCACCAGCGACGTGTTCCTCGCGGTCTTCACGGGCCTCGACGGCTTCCGGGGCAACCAGGCGGCGTTCCGGTCCTGGGTGTTCACGATCGCGCACCACCGCATCGCCGACCACTGGCGCCGGGAGGCCCGCACCCCCGCGTTCGCCGAGCTCACGCTGGACGACGACGGCGGCACGACCCCGGCGGCGGAGCACCACGCGCTCGATGCGCTCGGCACCGCGCGGGTCCACGAGCTGCTCGACACCCTGACGCCCGACCAGCGGGAGGTCCTGCTGCTGCGGATCGTCGCCGACCTGACCCTCGAGCAGACCGCGGAGGTGCTCGGCAAGCCCGCCGGCGCGATCAAGTCGCTCCAGCACCGCGGCCTCGCGGCTCTGCGCAAGATCGTCGAGCCCGAGGGCGTATCCCGATGAGCCTCTTCGACGATGACAAGATCATGAGAGCCGGGGACGAGGAGCTGCTGCGGGGCACGGCTGTCAATGCCGACCCGGCACTGACAGCGCTCGTCGCGATGCTGCGCGAGTCGGCCGAGGCGCCGGGACCGCAGCCGACGGACGCGCTCGCGACCCTG
>DASVMA010000018.1:0-4843 GCA_036384595.1 Cellulomonas sp.
GAACGCCGAGTTGGCCACGCTCGACGTCGTGATGACGCGCGCGTTCGACTCGATCAGGCGCTCGAGGAGCAGCGTGGTGAGCAGGAACGGCGCGAGGTGATTGACCTGGAAGGTCTTCTCGTGACCGTCGACGGTGTCCGCGCGCGCGCCCATGATCCCGCCTGCGTTGTTCGCGAGGACGTCGATGCGGGGGTAGGCCTCGAGCAGCCTGCCGGCCAGCTCGCGCACGTCGTCGAGCCGGGCGAAGTCAGCGAGGAACGCCTCGGCACCCAGCTCGGCCGCGACCGCCCGGGTCTTCTCGGCCGAGCGGCCGACGACGACGACACGGTCGCCGCTCCGGGCCAGCTCGCGGGCCGCCGCCGCGCCGATCCCGTCGCTCGCGCCGGTGATGACGATGGTGCGTTCGGACATCGATGTTCTCCCCCGTCGAGTGGGCCTCGCGAGCACGGCGGGGCCATCCAGAGGGTATGCCCGCCGCGCGCCGACGCCGTGCGCTCCCCGTCAGCTGCCGGTGACGGTCAGCCAGAGGCCCACGGCACCGGCGACCAGCATGATCCCCGTCGTCATCCAGCCGAGCGTCGCCGCGAGCCTGCCGTTGCGGTACCGGCCCATGAGCTCGCGGTCCCGCGAGATGAGCATGACGACGATGAGGAACGGACCTGCGGCGATGCCGTTGACGACGGCGCTGAGCACGAGGAGCTGGATCGGGTTGGACTCGACGACGCTGAGGATGGTCCCGCCCACCATGCCGACCAGGAGCAGCGCGTAGAAGGCGGGCGCGCGGCGAGGACTGCGCTCGAGCCCCCAGGGCTTGTCGAGCAGACCCGCCAGCCCGGCAGACCCGGACGCTGCGAGGACCGGCACGGCGAGGATGCCGGAGCCGATGAACCCGGCTGCGAAGAGATAGCTCGACGCGCTCCCGGCGATCGGCTCGAGGGCCCGCGCGGCGTCGGCCGCACTCGTGATGGCCTTGCCCTGGACGCCGAGGGTCGCCGCCGTCGCGGCCATGATCGCGAACATCACGACGACCGAGAAGACCATGCCCACCACGACGTCGATGCGCGCGTTGCGGAGCTTGCGGCGGGCCCCCTGCTGGCCTCGGTGATGGAGGGCGGGCGCGCGGTCGCCCGCGAGGTCCTCCGCCCGCAGCTCCTCGATGCGGTGCGCGCTCTGCCAGAAGAACAGGTAGGGGGAGATGCTCGTCCCCAGGACGGCCACGATGAGGGCGAGGTAGGCAGGCTTGAGCTCGAACTTCTGCCCGGTCAGCCCGCGGACGACGTCGGTCCAGTCGACCTTGACCGCGAAGAGCACGACGACGTAGGCCAGCAGCGCCATGCACAGCCACTTGAAGATGCGTTCGATGCTCGCGAAAGAGCCGAGCGTCACGGTCAGGGCGATGCCCACACCGGCCAGCGCCGCCCAGACGGGGGCCGGGCCGGCGTGCAGCAGCGCCATCCCCTGGCCGATCGCCATCAGGTCGGCCGCGAGGTTGAGCGTGTTGGCGCCGATCAGGGCCACGAGGAGGAGCGCAGTCACCGCCGTCGCCTTCGTCCCGAACTTCACGCGGGCCAGGGCGCCGAGGCTCTTGCCGGTCGCGAGGGCCGTCCGGTCGCAGATCTCCTGGACGGCGATCATGAGCGGCAGCGTGACCGGTGCGGTCCAGAGCATGCCGGTACCGAACGTGGCGCCGGCCTGCGCGTAGGTCGCCACGCCCGACGGGTCGTCGTCCGACGCGCCGGTGACCAGGCCCGGTCCAAGCACGTCGAGGAAGCGGCGGACAGGCGAACGGCGGACCTCGTCGGTGGAAGGTCCGGACGTCGTGGCGGTCATGGGACTCCTTCGATCGGTGCCGACCTCACATTGCGTCGGGACGCTACAAGCGGCGCGCGCGACCCGCGAGTCGAGAGGGCCTCGCGCACGGCCGGCATGCGGTCATACGACGGGCCGGACTAGCGTGCTGATGTCCGCGCGTCGTCCACGAAGGAGTCGTCATGACATCGGCTGAGCTACTGGTAGACGCGTTCGGTCGCATCCGCGAGGTGGTGGAGCAGGCCGTCGCTGGCCTGTCGCCCGAGCAGCTCGCGGAGCGCCCTGAGGGCCGCGGCAACTCGGTCGCCTGGCTTGTGTGGCACCTGTCGCGTGTGCAGGACGATCACGTCGCGGACGCGTTCGGCACCGAGCAGATCTGGACGACCGCAGGGTGGTACGACCGGCTCGCGCTGCCGTTCGACCCGGCGGAGACCGGCTACCGGCACACGTCCGACAAGGTCGCGGCCGTTCGCGTCCCCGCCGAGCTCCTGGTCGGCTACCACCGGGCCGTTCATGAGCGGACCGTCGCCCTGGTCGGACAGGTCGTGGACAACGACCTCGGGCGCATCGTCGACGTCCGGTGGGACCCGCCCGTGACGCTGGGCGTGCGGCTCGTCAGCGTGATCGCCGACGACCTGCAGCACGCAGGTCAGGCGGCGTACGTGCGCGGGCTCCTCACGGGGTCGACAGCGCACTGACCTCGAGCCGCGCCGACATCGTGTGGGTCTGGTCGGGCTCGAGCAGCACACCGTCGTCGCGCACGTTGCAGGTCTCGACGCACACCATCCCGGTCCACTCGTCGTCGCCGAAGTCCGTCATCGCTCGGGCGTTGTCGGTCCACGGGTTCCAGACGACGGTGGTGGCCGACCCGTCCTTGGTGATGCCGATGCTGCGCCCACCCACCTCGTCGCGCACGGTCGTCCGCGCGGTGGTCGCGAGGTAGATGCGGTCGGTGGGGCCCGTGAAGCGCACAGGTCCGGGTTCGCCGGGCAAGGGGTCCGGGCCGGACGGCCGGTCGACGTACGCCGTCCCCTCGAGGCCGGTGACCTCCGTCGAGCGGACGTCGCCGACGGCAAGGTACGTGTGGAGAGCCTCCTCGAAGGTGAACTCCGTGGTGTCGCGGTTGACGACCTCGAGCGTCATCGAGAGCTGCGCGCCGACCACGGCAGTGAACGTCGCCTCGAACAGGTAGGGCCAGGCGGATGAACGCGTCGCCTCGCTGTCCGTGAGTCGGAGCCGCACGACGACGTCGTCACCCTGCTCCTCGGCGTCGACGAGCGTCCAGTCGGACAGTCGGGCGAAGCCGTGCTGCGGGGCCTCGGGGTGACCCGTGCGTGCGCCGAACCAGGGGAAGCAGATCGGTACGCCGCCGCGGATGGCCGCGCTCGTGTCGAACCGGCTCTCGGCGCTCAGCCACACGACAGGCTGCTGCCCTTGCGGCACCCAGCTGGTCAGGTGGGCACCGTGGAGGTAGATCTCCGCGCTGGATCCGGGTGCGGTCACGCGGACGACGGGCAACCCGCCCTGTCCGGTCTCGAAGCGCACGCTGGGGGGCTGGGTCGACATGTCGTCTCCGTCGGTCGTTCGTTCGTTCGGTGGTCGTCACCGGTCACCCTGGCTCGGGCGCCGGCTCCAGGTTCCTCTTGCAGCGGCCGTGGCGCACGTCGTTGCCGGGCGGTCGAGCGGACGTGCACGGGACGGGCACACTTCAGGGGTGGCCGACGACGCGATCCGCAGGCTCCTGGCCGCCCCGCCCGACCTTCCGGTGCTCGCTGGGCTGCCCGCGCTCGCCGCCGCGGTCGCCTCCCGGGGGCTCGCGGTCGTGCAGGCTCCGCCGGGGACCGGCAAGACGACGATGGTGCCGCCCGCCCTCTCGGCGCTCGTCGAAGGTCGGGTGGTCGTGACCCAGCCGCGGCGCATCGCAGTACGAGCCGCCGCGCGGAGACTTGCGCAGCTGCTGGGAGAGCCGGTCGGGGCGAGCGTGGGATACGCGGTCCGGGGCGAGCACCGCAGCAGCCGAGCCACGAGGATCGAGTTCGTCACGACGGGCGTCCTGCTGCGCCGCCTGCAGCGTGACCCCGATCTCCCCGGCGTGGATGCCGTCGTGCTCGACGAGTGCCACGAGCGAGCCCTCGACGGCGACCTGGCGCTCGCGCTCCTGGTGGACGTGCGGACCCTCCTCCGCCCCGACCTGACGCTGGTCGCGATGTCCGCGACCGTCGAGGCGGAACGGACCGCCGACCTGCTCGGAGGCCTCGACCCGGCTCCCGTGGTCGCGGTGACGAGCGCCCTGTTCCCCGTCGGGCAGGTGTGGTGCCCCCCGCCGGGTCGGGTTGCGCGGACCGACGACCGCGGGGTCACCCCGGGGTTCCTCGATCATGTGGCGGCCTGCACGCGCCAGGCACTCGCCGAGTGCCCCGGCGACGTCCTCGTGTTCGTGCCGGGCGCGGGTGAGGTCAACGGCGTCGCGCGCCGGCTCGCCGGGATCGACGCCGACGTCCGCCCACTCCATGGACGCCTCTCCCACCGGGACCAGGACCTCGCGCTGACGCCCGGTCCTCGTCGCCGGGTCGTCGTCTCGACCGCCGTGGCCGAGTCGTCCTTGACGGTGCCCGGGGTGCGGGTGGTCGTGGACGCCGGCTTCTCCCGGGAGCCGCGCACGGACCACCGACGCGGTCTCGCAGGGCTCGTCACCGTCGGGGTGAGCCGGGCGGCCGCCGAGCAGCGTGCGGGTCGCGCGGGCCGCGAAGGTCCCGGAGCGGTGTACCGGTGCTGGTCGCCCGCCGAGCATGCGCGGCTGCGCGAGCACCCCGAGCCTGAGATCCGGACGGCCGACCTCACTGCCTTCGCGCTCGACCTCGCGTGCTGGGGCAGCCCTGACGGCACCGGCCTCGCGCTGATGGACCCGCCGCCCGAGACTGCGCTCGCGGCAGCGCGCAGCATCCTGGCCGGGATCGGAGCCGTCGACGCAGACGGTCGGGTCACCGAGCGCGGGCGGCGGATCGCGGGAATCGCGGCAGACCCCAGGCTCGCG
>DASVMA010000019.1:0-2259 GCA_036384595.1 Cellulomonas sp.
GCGCTCACGCTCAAGGAGGGCGGCAACCTGCTGCTCCTCGACGAGCCCACCAACGACCTCGACGTCGAGACGCTCGGATCGCTCGAGAACGCGCTTCTCGAGTTCCCGGGCTGTGCCGTGGTCGTCTCGCACGACCGGTGGTTCCTGGACCGGGTCGTCACCCACATCCTCGCGTACGAGGGCACGGCGGAGGACCCGGGCAGCTGGTACTGGTTCGAGGGCAACTTCGCCTCCTACGAGGAGAACAAGGTCGCGCGACTGGGTCCGGATGCTGCCCGCCCGCACCGGGTGACGTACCGCAAGCTGACCCGCGACTGATCGGGGGGACGGTGGACGAACGGCGGCACGGAGAGACTCTCGACGCCCTCGGGGTGCTGCGCTCGCGTGTCGCCGACGTCCGCCTGGCTCTCGACCTGCCCTCAGCGGTCCAGGCCCGCGTGGACCGGGCCCAGCTGCTCGACCAGATCGACGACTACCTCCTGCCGCGCCTGCGGTCGGACGCGGCGCCGCTGCTCGTCGTGGTCGGAGGGTCGACGGGAGCGGGGAAGTCCACCCTCGTCAACTCGCTGCTCGGCGCCCAGGTGAGCCCCGCGGGTGTGCTGCGCCCGACGACGCGTTGGCCCGTGCTCGTCCACCACCCGCTCGACCAGCGATGGTTCAGCACCGATCGCATCCTCCCCGGCCTCCCGCGCCTCACGGGGGGCGACGGTGCTGCGGCGACCGACCGCGAGACGGGCGCCCGAGCCGGGCTGCGGCTCGTCGCGTCGGACGCGCTGCCGCTCGGGCTCGCGCTCCTCGACGCGCCGGACATCGACTCGGTCGTCGAGGAGAACCGCGCGTTGGCGACGCAGCTCCTCGGCGCCGCGGACCTGTGGCTCTTCGTCACGACGGCCGCCCGGTACGCCGACGCCGTCCCGTGGGAGCTGCTCGAGGCGGCCGAGCGTCGCCGCGTCCACCTGGCACTCGTGCTCGACCGTGTCGACGCGGGCGCCGTGACGCCGGTCGCGACGCACCTGCGCCAGATGCTCGACGCGCACGGGTTGCAGGACGCGACGATCCTGCTCGTACCGGAGAGCGCCCCCGTCGAGGGGCTGCTCCCGGAGCGGTCGGTCGGCGCGGTCGCCGACTGGCTCACGGCGCTCGGCGGTGACCCGGCGGCGCGCGCCACAGTGATTGCCGGAACGCGCGACGGCGTGACGCGCGACGTGCTCGTGCGGGCCGGTGCTGTCGCCGCGGCCGCCGACGACCAGCGGCACGCCGATGCCCGCCTGCGGGCTGCCGTGACCTCCGCGTACACCGACGCTGCCGAGCAGGTCCTGCGCGCCACGTCCGACGGCACGCTGCTGCGGGGCGAGGTGCTGGCGCGGTGGCAGGACGTCGTCGGGACCGGTGAGTTCCTCCGGGCGGTCGAGCAGAAGGTGTCGCGGGCGCGCGACCGGCTCGTCGCGGCTGTGCGCGGTCGGCGCGCTCCGGAGCCGGCGCTCGCGAACGCCATCGGGCACGGCCTCGAGGCGGTCGTTCTCGACGCGGCCGAGGAGGCTGCCGAACGCGCGCACGCCGTCTGGCGCAACGACCCCTCGGGAGCGGGACTGCTCCATGGCCTGGACCTCTCACGGTCGTCCAGCGAGCTCCGCGGTCAGGTGGCCGAGCAGATCCGTGCCTGGCAGTCCGACGTGCTCGCGCTCGTCGAGGAGGAGGGCGCCGGCAAGCGCTCCATGGCGCGTGCAGTCTCCTACGGCGTCAACGGCATCGGTGCCGCGCTGATGGTGGCTGTCTTCGCCTCGACCAGCGGCCTCACGGGTGCCGAGGTCGGGATCGCGGGGGGAACGGCCGTGCTCGCGCAGCGCCTTCTCGAGGCAGTGTTCGGCGACGAAGCAGTGCGCCAGCTCACGAGGCGAGCGCACGAGCGCCTCGCGGAGCGTGTCCGGGCCGTGCTCGCGGGCCAGTCCGCGCGGTACACCGCACAGCTCGATGCGCTCGGGACGGCCGAGGCCAGCGGCGACGCCGTGCGCGCCGCGGTGCTCGACATGGCAGCATCCCAGGACGCCGCGGAGCTCGCGCCGGTCGCGGACGGTGTCACACCGTCGGCCGGCGACGCCGGATCGGGCGGCCCCGGTCAGGGGCATCTGCGCGGTGCCGGGCTCGGTCCCGCGCTGGTCGACGACGCGACCCTCCGTGCTGCTGCGGCCGGCACCGCCGAGGCGGAGGGCACCAGCACCCATCGGCTCCGCGCCTGGTGGCGCAAGGTCGTGCGCGGCG
>DASVMA010000020.1:0-2546 GCA_036384595.1 Cellulomonas sp.
CGCCGGGACCGAGCCCAGGTACGCCGGGAAGCCGGTGGTGCCGCCGACGCCCAGCCCGAGCGACGCCGCGGCGTCCGTGAGCGCAGCCTGGGGTGCGGCCTCGCGGGCGCCGATGAACGCCGTGTTGCACGAGTTCGCGAGCGCCGAGAGCAGCGTGATCTGGCCCAGCCGGTTCGTCGGGTAACCCGGGTAGTTCGAGAACTCGCGGCCGTCGACCGTGGTGGTCGCGGGGCAGGTCACGGCGGTGTCCGGCGTCATGCCCGACCGCAGCAGCGCCAGGGCGCTCGCGAGCTTGAACGTCGACCCCGGGGCGTACTTGCCCATCGTCGCGGTCGACAGCCCGGCGCCGCCGGGTCCGCTCGCCGCGACGAGCACGTCGCCGGTCGACGGACGGATCGCGACGATCGCGCTCGCCGGCACGACGTCGGCGAGGATCCCCTCGGCGGCGTCCTGGAGCGTCGTGTCGAGCGTGAGGACGAGCGGGGTGCCGGGCGTCGGGTCGGAGTGGAACAGCTCGCGCGCGGCTCCGCTGATCGTGGACGTCGCGGCGATCGTCACGCCCGGCAGCCCCCGCAGCTGGGCGTCGAACTCCCGCTGCAGACCGCTGAGCCCCGTGAGGTCGCCGGCCTTGATGGCACCGTGGGACGCGTCGACGATCTCGGCCGTCGCCTCCCCGACCGTCCCGAGGATGGGCCGTGCGAAGCGTCGGGACGGTGCGAGCGGGAGCGAGTCCTTCACGAGGTTGACGCCCGCGAGCTTCTGGATCGCGGTCAGGTCGTAGGACGCGTCGTTCGACCGCACGACGACGGCCTCGACGAACGCCTTCTCCCCTGCGGCAGCAACCCGCGCCGCGTAGGCGTCCGCGTCCATGCCGAGTGCCTGGGCGAGCGCCCGGGCCGCTGCGTCCTGGCCTGCGGCGGCGACGTGCGTCTTGTCGAGGCCGACCCGCACGACGTCCCGGTCGGTCACGATCGGCTCACCGCTCGCAGAGACCACGCCGGCACGCGCTGCGGCGATCCGCTGGCTGCTCAGCGCCTCGCCGGCGACGAGGTCGGGGGCGAGCAGGAAGGGGCTCCAGGCCGCCTGCCAGGCATCCTCGACGCGCGTGAGCCTGGCGGTCGTCGTGTAGGTCCAGTCGTTGTCGCTCGCGTCGACGTCCCACGTGAACGCGAGCGTCGCGGTCGCGGCGTCGGGTGCGTCCTTGGTGGTGGCGACGTCCTTCACCTCGACGCGCGGCTCCCAGGGCTTGAGCCCGTCGAACGCCGCGGTGCGCTCGGTGGTCGCGTCGGCCGCGGTGGCGCCGGTCAACGTGACCTTCGTGAAGTCGCCTGTGGAGATCGCCGTCGCGAGCGCCTTCGCGGTGCCCTCGGGTCCTGGCTTCGATGCCGTGCAGGCCGCGAGGCCCACGACGGTGAGCGCCGCCACGAGCGCGACGCTGGTGGCCCGACGCCACGTCGAGCCTGACCCGCTGCGTGCCACCGTGCCGCCCGCCACCCTGCTGCCCCGTGCCGCCCTGCTGCCCCTTGCCACCGCGCTGCCTGCCACCCTGCTGCCCCTTGCCGACTGCCCGGCGCCTCGCGGGTGCGCGCGCCGGCCCGCGACGAGGCGGGCGACGTCCATCCTGCCCGACGACGCCCCTCGGCAGGAGGGGATCAGTGGATCGGTTCGATCCTGACGCGATCGGCGTCTGCCGAGGTCAGTGGCCTGCGTCGCCCGGTGCAGCCGTCGGCGAGGCGGTCACGGTGGTCAGCAGGAAGACCGAGTCCTCGAGCGCGAGCACCGCGTGACGCTCGTGGGTCAGCAGGTGGAGGGCGCCCGTCCCGAGCTCGTCGTCCCCGCTCGGCGACGTCACACGGACGCGTCCGTGCAGCACCTGCAGGGTCGCGGCGTGCGGGGCGTTGTGCTCACCGAGCTCGGTGCCGGCCGCGAGGCCGACGACGGTCTGGCGCAGGTCGCCGTCGTGCACGATCCGGCCCGCGCTGCGGCCGTTCGGTGCGGCCTTGGCCTCTTGCAGGTGGGACCACGTGAGGCTGAGCAGGTCGGGCATGGCACGCTCCCTCGGTTCGACGACGATGGTGAACGGCTGAGGCTTCTCAGCCCGCGCTTCTCACACTCTGCCAGGGCTCGTCATGGTGTGCCCCTGCCGCCGTCGGCCCGGTCGCCGGCGGCTCCCCCAGCCCGGCATGGCCCTCGAGCCAGCTGAAGACCACCTCGAAGTACTCCTCGCGCGCCGGCCGTGCCGACAGGGCCAGGTCGTGGATCCCGTCGGGGATCGGCACGTAGGTGACATCAGGACCGAGCAGGTGCGCCCGCAAAGCGATCTGGCGGACGTCGAGCACGGTGTCGGAGCGGCGCAGGTCGGGGTTGTCTTCGGTGTTGGGACCACTGCGCTGGGCGGAGCACACCAGGACGGGCACCGCGATGGCGAGCCCGCGCGACAGCCGGGCGTGCCCGTGCCGCGCGGCCCGCACCCAGCCCGCGCGCCTCGGGAACCCCTCGGACGGCTTGAGGGTGAGGTCGTAGTCCCACTCGCCACCGTGCACGAC
>DASVMA010000021.1:0-2329 GCA_036384595.1 Cellulomonas sp.
GTCGGCCTGGCACCGCTGCTCGGGCAGGACGACGCTCAGCCACGAGCCCTTGCGCTCCGCGAGCGCGACGGACTGCTCGACGACGGCCGAGACCGCGTCGCGGACGTCACGACCCTCAGCGTCGAGCACGGCCGCGCCGGCATCGAACCGGCTGATCTCGAGGAGGTCGACGAGCAGGTCCTCGAAACGGTCGATCTGCATGAGCAGCAGCTCGGCCGACCGCTTGATCCCGGGCTCGAACGCGTCGCGCGAGCCGTGGAGCACCTCCCCCGCCATGCGGATCGTCGTGAGCGGGGTGCGCAGCTCGTGCGAGACGTCGGACACGAAGCGGCGCTGGAGCGCACCGAGCTGCTCCATGCGGATGATCTGCTCCTGGAGGCTCTCTGCCATCTCGTTGAACGACCGGCCCAGCGTCGCGAGCTCGTCCTGCCCGCGCACGGGCATGCGCTCCTCGAGGTGACCGTCCGCGAGGCGCTCAGCGACCTCCGCCGCGATCCGGACGGGCCGGACGACCTGCCGGGTCACGATCCACGTCATCGTGCCGAGCAGCACGACGAGCGCGGCCCCCGCGATGGCGAGCATCCGTTGGAGGAACGCGAGCCGCTCCTGCTCGGACTGCAGGCTGTACAGGAAGTAGAGCTCGTACGTGCCCGCCACGGGCACCGTGACCGTCTGGCCCACGACGACGGCAGGCTCGACCCTCGGCGAGCCCGACTCGGTGACCGTCGACGACGGCCAGGCGGCCGACTGCCACCGCTGCCCCTTGCCCGCCTGGGTCTGCGCCCGCAGGTCAGGGCCGATCAGCGACACGAGGCTCGAGTCCGACGCCATCGGGATCACCAGGACGGGCATCGCCTGACCCGGCGCCCGCAGCATGAAGACCTCACGATCGCCGGAGCCGCCCGAGCTCAGCGCGAGGACGACGTCGTTGATGAGCTGCTGGACCTCGGTCGAGGTCGTCGCCGTCGACGAGTCGAACGTCGCCTGCGCCTGCTGGGTACCCCGCGCGCTCTCCTCGAGCACCTGGTCGACCCGCTGCGTGAACAGTCCGTTGCGGATCCGGTCGGACAGGTACACGCCCAGTCCCGCCAGGGTCGCGAGACCGATCGCCAGCGTCGTGGCGATGACCCGGAGCTGCAAGGACGAGCGCCACGAGCGAGCGAACGCCCGCGGACGACGGGTGAGCCGGACGCGGAGGAGGCGCCACGCCCGTCGCGCGCGCGCTGACACCGTCGCACTCACTGCGGCGTGACGCCCGCCTTGTACCCGACGCCGCGGACGGTGACGACGATCTCGGGCCGCTCCGGGTCGGCCTCGATCTTCGAGCGCAGGCGCTGCACGTGGACGTTCACGAGGCGCGTGTCGGCGGCGTGCCGGTAGCCCCAGACGCGCTCCAGCAGAACCTCGCGCGTGAAGACCTGCCACGGCTTGCGCGCGAGCGCCACGAGCAGGTCGAACTCGAGCGGCGTCAGCGAGATCGGCACGCCGACGCGCGTCACCCGGTGACCGGTGACGTCGATCTTCAGGTCGCCGATCGCCAGGTGCTCGGGCGCCGGGTCGTCGCTGCGCCGCAGCCGCGCACGCACCCGCGCGATGAGCTCCTTGGGCTTGAACGGCTTCGAGATGTAGTCGTCCGCCCCCGACTCGAGCCCGAGGACGACGTCGACGGTGTCCGTCTTGGCCGTGAGCATGACGATCGGCACGCCCGACTCCGCCCGGATCAGCCGGCACACCTCGGTGCCGTCCTTGCCCGGGAGCATCAGGTCGAGCAGCACCAGATCGGGCTGCGACGCCCTGAACACGGCCAGCGCACCGTCACCGTCCGCGCAGAACACCGGCTCGAACCCCTCCGAGCGCAGCACGATCCCGATCATCTCCGCCAGCGCGGTGTCGTCATCGACGACGAGCACTCGACCCTTCATGCGCACATGATCGCATCGCGTACCCGATCCATGGGGACATGCGTGCGCAGATCACCCCCGCGCGCGGCCCGAACGGGCTCGACGGCCCCGCGTGGACCCCCGCGGGACGGGCGCAGGACCGGCTGCCACCCAGGCGCCACGGCACCGCTCCGTGGCACGATGTGCCGGTCGGGCCGGATCGAACCTCGCCCCGCCGACTGCGGCACGCCATGGCGCCGGACCTGCGAAGATCCACGGTGGAGCCGACGACGAACCAGGAGCGCTTGCCATGACCACCCCGCACGAGGACTCGCCACGGCCGCCGGGCTGGGCGCTCCCGAACCCGAGCACCACCCCGCCCGCCGGGCCGGGCGCTGCTGCGCCGGGAGCCGGGCCGGTCGGGCCGCCTGCCCAGGGCGCACCCCCGG
>DASVMA010000022.1:0-10352 GCA_036384595.1 Cellulomonas sp.
GGTCGTCGAACGATCCGTCGTCGAGAGCGCCGTCGTCGAGGGTGAGGTCGGCGTCGGACCGTGGCCCGGCGGCCCGAGCGCGTGGCCGGACCTTGCCGGACCCGACGGCGCACCCCGCTTCGACCCCGAGCTGCTCGCGCACGGCGACCGCCGCAACGTCGTCGACCGCTACCGGTACTGGACGCTCGAGGCGGTCGTCGCGGACCTCGACACCCGCCGCCACCCGTTCCACGTCGCGATCGAGAACTGGGCGCACGACATGAACATCGGGTCGGTCGTCCGGACGGCGAACGCGTTCGCGGCGGCCGAGGTCCACATCGTCGGGCGTCGGCGCTGGAACCGTCGCGGCGCGATGGTCACCGACCGGTACCAGCACATCCGCCACCACGCGACCGTCGAGGACCTGCTGACGTGGGCGCGCACCGCGGGTCCGGCCGGCGAGCCGCTGCCGGTGCTCGGCATCGACAACCTCCCCGGATCGGTCCCGCTCGAGGGGTACCCGCTGCCGCGCAGCTGTGTGCTGCTGTTCGGTCAGGAGAGCGTCGGCCTCTCGGACGAGGCCCGTGCGGCCGTGGTCGACGTGCTGCACATCGCCCAGTTCGGCTCGACCCGCTCGATCAACGCGGGGGCTGCCGCGGCGATCGCGATGCACGCGTGGGTCGCCCGCCACGCGGACGCGTCGGGCCACGGGACGCCCGGGCAGAGCTCGACCGCTGCGGGCCTGACCGCTGGGTAGGACGTCCCGGCCCTGCCCGTGGCCGGACGTGAAAGAATCGGCGCGAAGTCACCACCCCCCTTCTACCGCCAGGAGATCCGTCGATGGGCATCGCAACCCCCGAGGTCTACACCGAGATGATCGACCGGGCGAAGGCCGGCAAGTTCGCCTTCCCCGCCGTCAACGTCACGTCGTCCTCGACCCTCACCGCCGCGCTCCAGGGCTTCGCCGAGGCTGAGAGCGACGGGATCATCCAGGTCTCCGTCGGCGGCGCCGAGTACGCGTCCGGCTCGACCATCAAGGACCGCGTCGCGGGCTCGCTCGCGCTGGCCGCGTACGCCCACGAGGTCGCCAAGAGCTACCCGATCACGGTCGCGCTGCACACCGACCACTGCGCCAAGGCCAACCTCGAGTCCTGGGTCCGCCCGCTGCTCGCGATCGAGATCGAGCAGGTCAAGGCCGGCAAGCTCCCGACGTTCCAGTCGCACATGTTCGACGGCTCGACGGTCCCGCTCGCCGAGAACCTGCTCATCGCCGAGGAGCTCCTCGAGCTCTCGCAGCTGGCCCGCACGATCCTCGAGATCGAGGTCGGCGTCGTCGGTGGCGAAGAGGACGGCCACATGGCCGAGATCAACGAGAAGCTCTACACGACCGTCGAGGACGGCCTGGCCACGGTCAAGGCGCTCGGTGCGGGCGAGAAGGGTCGCTACCTGACGGCCCTCACGTTCGGCAACGTGCACGGCGTCTACAAGCCGGGTGCGGTCAAGCTGCGTCCGTCGATCCTCGCGGAGATCCAGAAGGCCGTCGGCGACGCGATCGGCAAGCCGAACCCGTTCGACCTGGTCTTCCACGGTGGGTCGGGCTCGACCGAGGCCGAGATCTCCGAGGCCGTCGACAACGGCGTCATCAAGATGAACATCGACACCGACACGCAGTACGCGTACTCGCGTCCGGTCGCCGACCACTTCTTCAAGAACTACGACGGCGTCCTGAAGGTTGACGGCGAGGTCGGCAACAAGAAGGCCTACGACCCGCGTGCGTGGGGCAAGGCGGCCGAGGCCGGTCTGGCCAAGCGCATCGTCGAGGCCGCGCAGCAGCTGCGTTCGGCGGGCCAGAAGCTCGGCTGACCCAGCCAGCACGAACCAGCACGACCCGAGGGCCCGGCCCGGCACCACCGTCCGACGGACGAAGGTGCCGGGCCGGGCCCTCGGTGCTGCGGTGGTTCGCGACGCTCGAGCTCAGCGCCTCGGGGACCGACGCGTCAGGACAGCAGGCTGTTGTCGCCGCGCGCCTCGAACTTCGTGTCGTCGTCGTCGTCGACCACGTCGAGCAGCTCGCCGATGCGGGTGACCTCGAGGAGGAACCGCACGGTCGGGGGGACGCGCAGCAGCCGGACGCGGTGCCGGCTCCGGGTAGCGAGGCGCGCGAGGAACGCGACCCCCGAGGAGTCCATGAAGGTCACGTGGTGGGTGTCGACCTCGATGGGGAGGCCGGAGTGCTCGGCGTCGGCGGTCGCCTGGTGCAGGTCGGTGGCGAGGTCCGCGTCGATCTCGCCCGACAGGACGATCCTGGTGCGGTCGGCGCCGAGGATCACGTGGACCGTCCCGGGTTCGCCGCGCAGCGGGTGGCTCCGGTCGGTGTGCAGGTCGGTGCCGTCCTCGACGGGCCCGTGACCGGTTGGGCTGTTAACGTCGCGCACGATGCTCCTCTCCGGATGAGGGCGACCGCCCTCTGCTCCCGGCACGTGCCCAGTCCACGGTCGGACTCACGACATGGGGGAACGCTAGACGATCGGAGGTGGTCGCGGTCAACTCTTCGGCGATCGATCCGCTTCCTGACGCTCTCGCAGGCATCCGCGAGAGGGCCTTCCAGGCCGCTGACGTGCCCATGTACATCGCCGCGGCCGGCACGCCCGCCCAGACGATCGTGTGGGTCAACGACGCGTTCGTCCGGCGCACGGGATTCGCCGTGGACGAGATCCTCGGGCAGGCGCCGGGACGACTCCTCGGGCCTGACGTCGACCCCGAGCTGGTCGACCGGTTCCGGGCCGCGATCGCCGACGGCCAGCCGTGGGCGGAGACGTTGCGCACGGCAGCCGCTGACGGGACCCCGTCCTGGACGCGCGTGTCCATGGCTCCCGTCGCGGCCGACGACGGCGCGATCGCGCACTGGTTCTACGTGCTCGTCGACGTCACCGACCTCGAGGACCGCCACCGCGAGCACCTCGTCGAGGTCGAGCGCGAGCGCCGCGAACGGACAAGCATCGGGATCATCTCGAGGATCTCGGACATCCTCATGGATCTCGACGACCCGAGCTCGCTCGGCGACGTCGCGGGAGTCCTGCACCACTCCGTCGTGCGGTGGGCGGGCTTCTACCTCGAGGACGACGACGGTCTGCGGCCTGCCGACGGCGCCGGAACGTCTGCCTACCGTGCGGGTCGTCGCGGTGCGGCGGTCGTCGAGCTGGGATCGGTCGGGCGGGACGCCGTGGGTCCCCGGGTCACGCCCGAGGCCGACCCGGTCCAGGACCTGCTGGACGGTGTGCGCAGCGAGCCTGTCGACCTCGACCTGACGCAGACCGACGCGTCGACCCTGTCCGGTTGGCTCGCCCACCACGTGCGCACGGCCGTCAGGCGCCTGCCGAACGCCCCGTCGCGCGTCGTCGTGCTGCCTGTCCCGGGCCGTCGCGTCGTCCTGGGGGTGCTCGTCGTGGTTCCCGCGGACGGGACCGACGCGACCGCGATCGACGGCGCTGTCGGGACGGTGCTCGAGCTGACGACGCGCCGCGTCGGGCTCGCCGTCGACAATGCGCGCCTGTACGAGCGCGAGCACCGTGTCGCCGAGACGCTGCAGCGGTCGATGCTGCCCGAGCAGGCCGACGTCGACGGCCTCGACGTGTGGACGTACTACGCGCCGAGCTCGGCGCACGCGCAGGTCGGCGGGGACTGGTTCGACGTGCTCGAGATCGCCGAGGACGTCGTGGGCGTCGTCATCGGGGACGTCGTCGGGCACGACATCGAGGCCGCGGCGTCGATGGGTCAGCTCCGCTCGGTCGTGCGGACCTACGCGTTCGAGGTCCGCACGCCCGGGCTCGTCCTCGAGCGCGTCGACCAGCTCGTCGCGGGCATGCGGATCCCGCGGCCCGCCGCCCTCGTGCTGACGACCCTCACCCGGGCCGGCGCCAGCTGGCAGCTCGCGTACTCCCGCGCCGGCCACCTGCCCGGGCTGCTCGTCCGCGACGGGCACGTGACCGAGCTCGGCGAGGCCGGCGGGCGGCTCATCGGCATCTCCGTCGGCCCGCGCACCACCTCGGAGGTCCCGCTGCAGCCCGGTGACGTCCTGGTCCTCTACACGGACGGACTCATCGAACGTCGGGGCCGGACGCTGCGCAAAGGCCTGGTCGCACTGCGCGAGGCTGCCGCGGGCGTCACCGCGACCGACGCCGCGGGCATCGGCGAGGACCTGCTCGCGCGCCTCGCGGACGACCCCGAGGACGACGTCGCGGTCGTCGTCGTGCGCATCCCGGACCCGGAGGCCGTCGGGTCGGTCGCCCGCAGCCCGCGGTCTCGCCGGTGGCGCCTGGCGAGCGAGCCCGCGGCAGCCGGCCGTGCCCGGCACGCGGTCGTGCGCACGTGCCAGGCCTGGGGCCTGACCTGCGGCCCGAGCGCCGAGCTGGTCGTCTCCGAGCTCGTCGCGAACGCGGTGCTGCACGGGTGGGGGCACGTGCTGCTGCGGCTCGACGACACCGAGGACGGGCTCCGGATCGAGGTCGAGGACGCGAACCCCGCGCCGCCCGTGACGACCGATGGCCACCGGGGGCGGGTCGGCGGGTTCGGCATGCAGATCGTCGAGCGCCTGGCGGACTGGGGCTGGCGGCCGGCAGGCACCGGCAAGGTCGTGTGGGCGAAGATCCGCGTCACCGAGGACCCCGACGCCTGAGGGGCGGGACGGCTAGGGGGTCGGAGCGTGCGACTCGACGTCGCAGCCGGCCTGGATGACGAACAGGTCGAGGACCCCGCACACGGACAGCACGAACAGGTCGCGCTCGTCGGCCCCGCGCAGCACCGTCTGGCTGCCCCGGGCGTTGCCGGCGTCGGCGAGCGAGATGAGGAACGCGGCGCCCGTCGAGTCCATGAACGTGACGCCGCACATGTCGACGACCAGCAGGCCGTGCCGCATCCCCGCGATCCGGGCGCGTGCCTCGGGGAACGCGTCGCGCTCGGCGACGTCGAGGTCACCTGAGAGGACGAGCGTCGTCTCCGACGGTGTGGCGACGACCTCGATCATCGACATCCTCAGGTTCAGGGGGGTCTTCCGGGTGACCTGCGGCGGGTTCGACCGCGTCCGCTGGCGGGTTCGACTGTAATGACGGTCGCCGCAGGCCGCACGTCGGGCCGCGCCGCGCGAGGATGGGGGCATGAGCCACGACAACCTCCTCGGCCCCGAACCTGTCCGCCTGCCCGTCGACGGTCCCGATGCCGACGTGCGTGCGGCGCTGACCGCCGGCGCCGACCTGCAGGACGCCGCGCGCGAGAACCCTCGGTCGCCGTACGCCTGGGCACTGCTCGCGGAGCGCGCGCTGGCCGACGACGGCGACCCGGTCGCGGCCTACGCCTACGCCCGGACCGGGTACCACCGCGGCCTCGACGCGCTGCGCAAGGCCGGCTGGCGCGGCCAGGGACCGATCCCCGCCGACCACGAGCCGAACCTCGGGTTCCTGCGAGCCCTGCTCGCGCTCGAGGAGGCAGCCGAGGCGATCGGCGAGGAGGACGAGGTCGAGCGCATCTCGCGGTTCCTCGCGGACTCGGGGACGTCCGAGGACGAGATCTCCGGTCGGCGCTGACGGGCTCGCCAGCAGGTCAGGGGGCCGGTGCGGCGTCCTGAGCAGGCCGCCGATGACCGATCCTTGACGTTCGGGTAACCTTTCGGGGGTGCTGGTGCGCTGCCGCCGGTGCCCGGGTCTGCGGCCCGCGAGCTGTGCTCGCACCGGACGTGGCGCGGACCGGACCACCCAGCAGCGCGGAAAGTGGAGAGTCGATGCCTGCCGTCGTGGTGCTCGGTGCCCAGTGGGGGGACGAGGGGAAGGGCAAGGCGACCGACCAGCTCGCCTCCCGGA
Organism: Cellulomonas sp.; assembly: GCA_036384595.1. Lineage (GTDB taxonomy): Bacteria > Actinomycetota > Actinomycetes > Actinomycetales > Cellulomonadaceae > Cellulomonas_A. The sequence goes on from DASVMA010000022.1 coordinate 5,832, forward strand.
CCGACTTCGTCGTCAAGTTCAACGGCGGCAACAACGCGGGCCACACGGTCGTCATCGACGGTGAGAAGTACGCGCTCCACCTGCTCCCGTCGGGCATCCTCTCCCCGGGCGTCGTGCCGGTCATCGGCAACGGGGTCGTCATCGACCTCGAGGTGCTGTTCATCGAGATCGACGCCCTGATCGCGCGTGGCGTCGACCCGAGCCGCCTCCTGGTCTCGTCGGCCGCGCACGTCATCGCGCCGTACAACCGCACGATCGACAAGGTCACGGAGCGGTTCCTGGGCAAGCGCAAGATCGGCACGACCGGCCGCGGCATCGGCCCGACGTACGCCGACAAGATCAACCGCATCGGCATCCGCATCCAGGACCTCTTCGACGAGAAGATCCTGCGCCAGAAGGTCGAGGGCGCCCTCGAGCAGAAGAACCACCTGCTCGTGAAGGTCTACAACCGCCGCGCGATCACCATCGACGAGACGATCGACGAGCTGCTCACGAACGCCGACCGGCTCAAGCCGATGGTCGCGGACACCCCGCTCGTGCTCAACCGCGGGCTCGACGAGGGCAAGACCGTCGTGTTCGAGGCCGGCCAGGCCACGATGCTCGACGTGGACCACGGCACGTACCCGTTCGTCACGTCGTCGTCCGCGACCGCCGGGGGCGCGTGCACCGGATCGGGCGTCGGCCCGACGCGCATCGACCGCGTCGTCGGCGTAGCGAAGGCGTACACGACCCGCGTCGGCGAGGGCCCGTTCCCCACGGAGCTGCTCGACGCGACCGGTGAGTGGCTGCGCAAGACCGGCGGTGAGTACGGCACGACGACGGGCCGCCCGCGCCGGACCGGCTGGTTCGACGCCGTCGTCACGCGTTACGCCGGACGCGTCAACGGGCTCACAGACCTCGTCGTCACGAAGCTCGACACGCTGACCGGCCTGGAGAAGATCCCGGTCGCCGTCGCGTACGACGTGAACGGCGTCCGCCACGACGAGATGCCCCTCGACCAGAGCGACTTCCACCACGCGAAGCCGATCTACGAGGAGTTCGACGGCTGGACCGAGGACATCTCGCTCTGCCGGTCGTTCGACGACCTGCCGGTCAACGCCCAGCGGTACGTGCTGGCGCTCGAGGACATCTCGGGGACCCGCGTCTCGTCCATCGGCGTCGGCCCGGGACGCGAGGCGACGATCATCCGGCACGACCTGCTCGCCTGACCTCAGGCCCGTTCGTCGCCCGGAGGCTTGAGCGTCAGGCCGGGCCGGTCCTCGGCGGGCGCGCACGTCAGCGGGGCTGGTCCGGTGGGGTGTGCGTCGCGTGGCGGTCGAGGAACGCGTAGACCTCGGCGTCGTCGACCCCCGGGAACGTGCCCTGCGGCAGCGGGCTGAGGATCTGCGCGTGCAGGCGCGCGCTCGGCCACGAGTGGTCGCTCCAGCGTGCTGCGAGCGCGCTGTCGGGCCGGCGGCAGCACGACGGGTCGGGGCAGCGTGACTGCGTCCGCAGCTTGGTGTCGCGGCCGCGGAACCAGGACGCGTGCGCGAACGGCACGCCGATCGTGATGGAGAACTGACCGGCGTCGGACACGCCGGTCTGCGCGGTGCACCAGAACGTGCCCTCGGGGGTGTCGGTGTACTGGTGGAACTCGGTCGTGCGGTCGTGGCGGCTCAGCGCGACCCGCGCGGCCCAGTGCCGGCAGACGTGCTGGCCCTCGATGGACCCGGTGGGGTCGGTCGCGAAGCCGACGCCGTCGTTCTCGTAGCCGCGAGCCAGGGCGCCGTCGTCGTCCACGCGCAGGAAGTGCACGGGCAGTCCCAGCTCGCTCGTCGCGAGGTTGGTGAACCGGTGGGCCGCGGCCTCGTGGGTGACGCCGAACGCGTCCCGGAAGTCCTCGATCGCGAGGTCCTTGGCTCGCTTGGCCGCCCCGAGGAACTCGAGCGCGGCGCTGCGGGGCATGAGGCACGACGCGGCGAAGTAGTTGATCTCGAGTCGCTGGCGCAGGAAGTCGGCGTACGAGACGGGCCGGTCGTGGCCGAGCACGCGGTGGCCGATGGCCTGGAGCGCGAGCGACCGCAGCCCGTGGCCGCCGGGGATGGACGCGGGCGGCAGGTAGATCCGGCCGCCCTCGAGGTCGGTGACGGTGCGGGTCGAGTGCGGCAGGTCGTCGACGTGGAGGATCTGGAACCCGAGCTGGGTGGCCATGCGCGCGACGGCGCGGTGCGTGAGGGCTCCGACGGTGTACCCCGCTGCGCGTGCCATGTCCTCGCCGACCTGCTCGATCGCCGGCAGGTAGTTGTCGCGCTCGCGCATCCACAGGCGTAGCTCGGTGTTGGCGCGGCGGGCCTCCTCGGGCGTCGCGATCGACTGGCGATCGCGGCGGTCGAGCTCGGCGTGCAGCCCGACGAGCGCCTCGAGCGCCTCGAGCGGCATGCCGCGGCTCGGGCGGACCGCGGGCAGGCCGAGGCCCGTGTACGCCTGGGAGCGCTGCGCGCGGTCGAGGGCGATCTCGAGGGCGGCGCGACGGCTGGGCGGCTCAGGGGCGATGAGGTCCGCGACCTCGACGTGCAGGGCCGTGGCGATCTCGCCGAGCAGGGACAGGCGGGGTTCGCGGTGGCCGTTCTCGATGAGCGAGAGCTGGCTCGGTGCCGTTCCGGTCTCGCGAGCGAGCTGGTCGAGGGTCATCGAGCGCACGGTGCGGAAGTGCCGGATGCGCCGGCCGAGCGTGAGGCGGTCGCCGGGGTTGGCCGGGCGGCGTGCGCGCGAACCGTCACCGGTGGGCACGGGGGCACCGGGCGGGAGGTCCGTGGTCTCGTCGGTCACCTCTTGACAGTAGCGAAAGAACTGCCGTTCTTGACAGATGCTGGCCATAGAAACTCCGCCGGAGGTGGCGAAGTCTGGAAGAGATCACTTCAGCGCAGACGTTGTCGCACCGCCACCGCGGCCGTCCGCCCGACCCGGAGGCATTTCTCATGACCCTCGTCGCCACGTCCGTCGCGAACACGGCCCGCACCCGGATGGCCGTCGCCCCGGTGCCCACCGGCGCAACCCCCGCCGCCGACGCCCCGACGTCGCACGCCGAGCTGCTCGCGTGGGTGACGGACGTCGCTGCGCTCACCCGGCCCGACGCGGTCGTGTGGGTCGACGGCTCGGACACTCAGCGCCGTGAGCTGACCGAGCTGATGGTGGAGTCGGGCACGCTCATCCGGCTCAACCCCGCGCGTCGCCCGAACAGCTACCTCGCGCGCTCGGACCCCCGGGACGTCGCGCGCGTCGAGGACCGCACCTTCATCTGCTCCGAGCGGCCCGAGGACGCGGGCCCGACGAACAACTGGCGGGAGCCGGCCGTCATGCGGGCGGAGCTGCTCGGGGTCTTCGAGGGGTCGATGCGGGGCCGGACGATGTACGTCGTCCCGTTCTCGATGGGACCGCTCGGCGGCCCGATCTCCCAGCTCGGCGTCCAGCTCACCGACTCGCCGTACGTCGTCGTGAGCATGCTGACGATGACGCGCGCGGGCACCCCGGTCCTCGACCTGCTCGGCGACGACGGCGCGTTCGTGCCCGCGGTGCACTCGGTCGGGGCCCCGCTCGTCGGTCCCGACGGCGAGCGCGTCGACGACGTGCCCTGGCCGTGCAGCGAGCGCAAGTACATCGTCCAGTTCCCCGAGACCCGGGAGATCTGGTCGTTCGGCTCGGGATACGGCGGGAACGCGCTGCTCGGCAAGAAGTGCTTCGCGCTGCGCATCGCGTCGGTCATGGCCCGCGACGAGGGCTGGCTCGCCGAGCACATGCTCATCCTGCGGATCACCGACCCGAAGGACCGCGTGTTCCACCTCGCGGCCGCGTTCCCGTCGGCATGCGGCAAGACGAACCTCGCGATGCTGCGCCCGACGATCCCCGGCTGGACGGTCGAGACGATCGGCGACGACATCGCGTGGATGCGCCCGGGCGGACCGGGCACGGACGGCCGGCTGCGCGCGATCAACCCCGAGGCCGGGTTCTTCGGGGTCGCACCCGGCACGGGCGTCACGACGAACCCGACCGCGATCGAGACCCTGCACTCGAACGTCATCTTCACGAACGTCGCGCTGACCGACGACGGCGACGTGTGGTGGGAAGGCCTGACCGACGAGGCGCCCGAGCACCTCACCGACTGGCAGGGCCAGGACTGGACGCCGTCGTCGGGCCGTCCGGCCGCGCACCCGAACTCGCGGTTCACCGTCGCCGCCGACCAGTGCCCGAGCATCGCCGACGACTGGGACTCCCCGGCGGGTGTCCCGATCGACGCGATCCTCTTCGGGGGGCGCCGCGCGACGAACGTCCCGCTCGTGACCCAGGCGCGCGACTGGGCGCACGGGGTGTTCATGGGCGCGACGATCTCCTCGGAGCAGACCGCCGCGGCCGAGGGGACCGTCGGGGCGCTGCGCCGCGACCCGTTCGCGATGCTGCCGTTCTGCGGCTACAACATGGCCGACCACTGGGGTCACTGGCTGCGGCTCGGCGACGAGCTCACGGCCCGGGGCGTCCCGCTGCCGG